>NZ_JBYSXB010000090.1:0-1173 GCF_058781765.1 Arthrobacter sp. FW306-1B-G06A
ACCGTCGTGCTCTGGTTCAACGTCCACCTCGACGGCTCCAGCCCGGCGGATGACACCTGGATGTACCTGGACGACGTCACCCTCACCAACACCCAGACCACCCCCACCGCACCCGCAGCCCCCACCGGGGTCACCGCGGCCGCCGGGAACGCCTCAGCCACCGTGACCTGGACCGCCCCGAACAACGGCGGCTCCCCGATCACTTCCTACGCCGTCACCCCGCACGCCGGAACCACCACCCTGGCCCCGGTCACCGTGACCGGCAACCCGCCCGCGACGACGGCCACCGTCACGGGCCTCACTAACGGCACGGCCTACACCTTCACCGTCACCGCCACGAACGCGATCGGCACCTCCGCCCCGTCGGCGGCCTCGGCCGCAGTCACCCCGACCGCGGGGGCCACGGCACCCGCAGCCCCCACCGGGGTCACCGCGGCCGCGGGGAACGCCTCAGCCACCGTGTCCTGGACCGCCCCGGGCAACGGCGGCTCGGCGATCACCTCCTACGCGGTCACCCCGCACGCCGGCGCCACCGCCCTGGCCCCGGTCCCCGTCACCGGGAACCCGCCCGCGACGACGGCGAACATCACCGGACTCACTAACGGCACCGCCTACACCTTCACCGTCACCGCCACGAACGCCATCGGCACCTCCGCCCCGTCGGCGGCCTCGGCACCGGTCACCCCCACCGGAACAACGACCTCGGCCATCACCAACGGCGGCTTCGAATCCGGGCTCACCGCCTGGACCACCGCCGGGGTCAGGGCACCCGTGGCCTCCACCACCGCCCACACCGGCACCGGCTCCGCGCTCCTGGGCCTGGCCTCAGGAACCGAACCCCTCGGGGACAGCAGCCTGTCCCAGACCATCACCATCCCCGCCACCGGAACCACCACCCTGTCCTTCTGGTACCAGCCCCACAGCCAGGAAGACCCCTGCACCGGCAACGCCTGCCCGTACGACTGGATGGAAGCACAAGTCCGCACCACCACCGGCACCACCCTGGGCAGCCTCTTCAAACTCTGCAACAACAACGGCACCTGGACCCAGCTCACCGCCGACCTCACCGCCTACAAAGGCCAAACCATCACCCTCTGGTACAACGTCCACCTCGACGGCTCCAGCCCCGCCGACGACACCTGGATGTACCTCGACGACATCACCCTCACCAAC
>NZ_JBYSXB010000091.1:0-853 GCF_058781765.1 Arthrobacter sp. FW306-1B-G06A
CCGTCCAGGCGCTGGAGGTTGCAGTTGATCACGAAGTTCAGGTTGTCCAGGTTCTCGTTCGCGGCGAGCTGGAGCAGGCCGCGGGACTCGGGCTCGTCCATTTCCCCGTCGCCCAGGAACGCCCAGACCTGCTGGTCACTGGTGTCCTTCAGGCCGCGGTCGTGCAGGTAGCGGTTGGACTGGGCCTGGTAGATCGCGTTCATCGGGCCGATGCCCATGGACACGGTGGGGAATTCCCAGAACGCGGGCATCAGGCGCGGGTGCGGGTAGGAGGAAAGGGCGTGGCCCTGCTTGGACTTTTCCTGCCGGAACCCGTCCAGGTCCTCCTCCGAGAGCCGGCCTTCCATGAACGCCCTGGCGTACATGCCCGGGGACGCGTGGCCCTGGAAGAAGACCTGGTCCCCGCCCGAGGGGTGGTCCTTGCCGCGGAAGAAATGGTTGAAGCCGACCTCGTACAGGGTCGCGGCCCCGGCATAGGTGGAAATGTGCCCGCCCACCCCGATGTCCGCCCGCTGCGCCCGGTGCACCATCACGGCCGCGTTCCAGCGCATGTACGCCCGGTACCGGCGCTCGAATTCCTCGTTGCCCGGGAACTCCGCTTCCTGGTCCGCCGGGATCGTGTTCACGTAATCGGTGGTGGTCACCATCGGCACCCCCACCGACTGGGACCCCGCCCGCTGAAGCAGGCTGCGCATGATGAACTGCGCCCGCTCCGTGCCCTGCTCCCTGATCAACGCATCCAAAGACTCAACCCACTCGGCAGTCTCTTCCGGATCACGATCAGGCAGCTGGGAAGTCAACCCGCTAAGGATGTGTGAGGTCTCTTCTCCTGCAGCCACGTCCAACCTCTCTT
>NZ_JBYSXB010000092.1:0-785 GCF_058781765.1 Arthrobacter sp. FW306-1B-G06A
GACGACGCCGCGCGCGGGATCACGGACCGCCTCTACGGCGGCGGCGGTGACCACCGCCTGCAGCAGGAACTGCTGCTGGGCATGGGCGGGGTGAAGGCGCTGCGCGTCTACCAGCGCCTCACCGGCACCCCGGCCCCGGAAGTGTTCCACACCAACGAAGGCCACGCCGGGTTCCTGGGCATCGAACGCATCCAGGAACTCATGTCCACCGAGGCCCCGCTGAGCTGGTCCGAAGCCCTGGCCGCCGGACGCGCGTCCACGGTGTTCACCACCCACACCCCGGTGCCGGCCGGCATCGACCGCTTCGAGGCCGTGCAGATCAGGCACTTCTTCGACGCCGGACTGGCCCCGGACGTGCCCGTGGAGAAGGTCCTGGACCTGGGCCGGGAAAACTACGACGGCGGCAACCCCGCGGTCTTCAACATGGCCGTCATGGGCCTGCGCCTGGCGCAGCGGGCCAACGGCGTGGCCAAACTCCACGGCGTGGTCTCCCGCGAAATGTTCTCCGGGCTCTGGCCAGGCTTCGACCACTCCGAAATCCCCATCACCTCCGTCACCAACGGCGTCCACGTCCCCACCTGGGTGGACCCGCGCATCTCCGCACTGGCCCGCCAGCAATTTGGAACCGAGGCTGAGGCCTTGGGCCGTTGGGATCTCGCCTACAACGTCAGCGACGAGGACGTGTGGGCGCTCCGGCGGCAACTCCGGGTATCCCTCGTGGAGGATGTCCGGCGTCGGCTCCGGGCGGCGTGGAAGAAGCGCGGGGCGGCCGATGCGGAGCTGGG
>NZ_JBYSXB010000093.1:0-738 GCF_058781765.1 Arthrobacter sp. FW306-1B-G06A
CGCACCTTCGCCACGGCCATCGTGATGATCCCGGCCGAGCGGGACCCGATCACCCCGGACGCCAGCGCCGCGGCGGTTTCCCCGTGCCGGGCAGGGACCGTTTGCCCGGTGAGGCTCCGGCCCGGCAGCAGCTCCCGGGCGAGGGCGAGCCGGTGCCCGGCCTCGGCGGCACCGATCCGCAGCAAGGACCGCAGGTGCTCGGCCGTGGACCTGAACTCCCCGCCCCGGGCGCTGCCCGTTCCCGGGGAAGGCGCCGCACCGGCCTGCGCGTCCGCGTGGGCCGCGGTGGTTCCGGACGTCCAGCCCGCGCCGGAGCCTGGATCCGCGCCGGCGGCCCAGCCCGTGGTCCAGCCCTGCCTGGCGGCGGGTTCATCGTTCCGGGCCCTGTCCAGCCCGGCAGCGGCGGCCACCTGGAGATAGTCCAGGGTCCGGGAGAGCTCCTCCACCCCGGACGCGAACGCAACAGCCTCTTCGAAACCCAGGACTCCGACGTCGTCCGCGGCTTTGTCCGCCAAAGACCTCGCTGCCGCCACGGCCCCGTCCAGAACGGCCAGCCGTCCGCTCCGCCCGCGCGGATCCACCAACACCAGCCCGCCCGGAGGCGTGCCCGGGGCCCCGGCCACGCGCCGACCACGGGCACGATGCGACGCCACGAAAAGCCCACCGGCCCCAAGGCCCTGCCGGGTGTCGACGCATCCGATCGCTTCCATGGAAACACTCTGCCAGGAGGCTACGACA
>NZ_JBYSXB010000094.1:0-690 GCF_058781765.1 Arthrobacter sp. FW306-1B-G06A
GTGTCAAGTGGTAGGATACGGCCATGCTTCTTAATCCGCATCAGCCCGGTTCTACGGATCCCACGCTCTCGGACAGGGTCTTTGAATGGCTTGCCGAGCAGCTGGTCAGCGGCGCCCTCCGGCCGGGTCAGTGGGTCAGCGAGAATGAAGTGGCCGCCCAGTTGGGGGTCAGCCGGTCCCCCGTGCGCGAGGCTTTCGTGCGGTTCGCCAGTGAAGGCCTCGTCGAAGCCCGTCCCCGGCGCGGGACGATCATGGCCGAACTGGACCCCGATGTCGCCGATGACCTCTACCGGACCCGGCTGCTCATTGAGCCCGAGATGGCGGCCATGGCCGTCCTGCATGCAACCGATGAACAGGTGCAGCAGGCCGTTGCCATCACTGAGGAGATGCGGCAGGCCGTCGGGGATCCGCGTTCTTTCTACATAGCTCTTCTGCACCTGTACCAGCTGATGATGGATATCTGCCCCAGCGCAACGGTCCGGGACATCGTGGCGATGCTTTGGCGCCGGTCACTGCGGTTCCGCGGCATCGTGTTCCGGATCCCGAGCTGGGAACCCCAGAGGGAGGCCCTGGTGTTTGCTGAGCGGTTCGTTGAGCTTGCCCGCGCGAAGGATGAGGAAGGCGCATCAGCGGCGATGAAGACACTCCTTGAAAACACCCAGCGGGCCGTCCACGACTACCTCGCCGTCA
>NZ_JBYSXB010000095.1:0-649 GCF_058781765.1 Arthrobacter sp. FW306-1B-G06A
AGCGCACGGCCCGGCAACCCGCGGAGACATCGTGGATGCGGTGAGTGCCGGCGAGCCAAGCGTGGCCAAACACCTCCTGGCCCTTGAAAAGTTCGGCGTGATCAAAGTCGACGTCGAACCCGGCCGGAGGCACGGGCGGTCACCCCGCTATTCAGCGAACGCAGTCCGCATTAAGGAACTTCTGGATGCTCATCTCCAATATCTGCTGGAGGAATAGCCGCAGCGCGTTCCCCCTCCGGATGGAGTCCGATGTCTTTGTTGAGGAATTCAGAGATCGCGCGCAAAGTTTCCGGCGATACATCGCCCAAGGTCCGCGCAGCAAAAGACTTTACCCGGGCTGCCCGCAAAGACTTGACGAACTCAAGCTGAGAGTCGATTCGGTCCGGCAACGCGGCGTCGCCGCCTACCAAATAGGACGGATCGACGTTAAAGATGTCGCACAGGCCGGTCAGGAGGACCGCGTCCGTGACAAGTCGTCCAGACCCCTCCTTCATGTAAAACCAGCGAGCGCGCGAAAGTTTGATTCCCCGGTCAGCGAGTTCCGATTGAACTTCCTTAAATGTCACAGGCTTCCCCCGCTCGGCAACGACGACGTCAAGCAACAGGTTTAGACGACGGGCAAGCTGGGTCTGGGGAGACAAGGCGTCAG
>NZ_JBYSXB010000096.1:0-588 GCF_058781765.1 Arthrobacter sp. FW306-1B-G06A
CAGATCACCGAGGAACAGCTCTACGCCGAGATCGATCTGGCGGCCGAACTGGGAGCCGAGCTGTTCACCATGGACGCCGGCTGGTTCGGCGAAAGCAACTGGACCCAGACCGTCGGCGACTATGACCAGGAAAGTCCGCTGCTGACCAAAGGCCTCGGCGCCGCATTCGACCGGGCGCGCGAGAAGGGCATGCGCGTCGGGCTGTGGGTGGAGCCTGAGCGCGTCGGCCTCGGCAGCAAACTCCTTGCACAGCACCCGGATTGGCTCATGCAGCGGCGCGGGGAAACCATCCCGAACCTCGACCTGTCCCGCCCCGAGGTCGCCGAATACGTTGAGGAGACCATTATCGGAATCATCGACCGTTACAACCTCGACTGTTTCCGCATCGACTACAACCACAGCGTCGGCGAGGGTGGAGAAGCAGAGCGCGGCGGCTACACCGAGAATGTCCTGTGGCGCTACTACGACGCCCTCTACCGTGTCTTCGACAACGTCCGGGAGAAGTATCCACACCTGCTGTTGGAGAACTGCGCATCCGGCGGCCGCAGACTGGATCTGGGCATGATGTCGCGATTCCACTGGACACAG
>NZ_JBYSXB010000097.1:0-561 GCF_058781765.1 Arthrobacter sp. FW306-1B-G06A
AACGGACTCCCCGGGTTCCAAGACGCGAAGGGGAGCTGGACCTGCCAGTCCGACCTCGATGTAGGCGCGCGCATCACGTTGTTGGAGACGTGCTGGCTCGAAGTCGTTGAACAGTTCGATCGACCAGTTCCCGGACCAGGCCAGATCGACGACCAGCAGCTCACCGGTGGCCTCGTTGCGCAGGAAGCACATCGGCGCCCCCCATCCGGAGTGGCCCTGCATGCTTTCGAGCCCCGAGCGCCCGGCCGGGATTGGGGCCCAGTCGAACGCACCTTCCGCGCAGAGGCTCGAATCGGTCATCCGGCCGATGCTGAACGGCGAGTCCGGTAGCGACTGGAGTTCTACGTCTTCCAAGTACCAGTGCCTGTCCGTCCTTTTCGCCCCGACATTCCAAGTCAGTCCGGACCACGGCGCGACCTTGTTAAGAGCGCAGGGCCGGTCTCCGGTGTTGGTGATCACCAGATGCCGGGTAAAGAAGGAAGTCCCGTCGCTGCTGGTGTGAACCTCCACCGTGACCGGCCGCTGCTGATGGCGGAGAGTGACGACGGTGTCCTCACCGTC
>NZ_JBYSXB010000098.1:0-519 GCF_058781765.1 Arthrobacter sp. FW306-1B-G06A
CTCCCTGCCCTCCCGATCGGCGTCGTTCTGTGGCTTGTCATCTGGAGTTTTGGCTGGATGTCCTCGCTCGTCACCTTCGCCGCTGCCGCGATGGCGGCCCGTTTCTATGTCATGGGAGCCGGCGGGCTGAGCAGAAAAGGCGTGTGGGTGATAGCAGCCATCACAGCTGCCACTGCGATTTTGTCTTTCGTCGCTGGAGTCTGGCTGGACGCCGCCAAGTACATCAATAGCCAGCCCTTGTCTTTGATCACCAGCTCCGAGCCGTGGGACCTGATGAACTACAACCTGGCGAACAACCCGAATTTCGTGAAGAGTTACATGGGCGACTTCTTCATGGCGCTGCTCTTCGGCGCCTTGGGTTGCTTTTTCACCCTTCGACGCATGTTCGCAGCCACCAGGAACGGCTGAACGGCCACCAGGAAGTCGATCAACCCCCCTACCCGTTGGTGAGGGTGATGTCGTCGAGGTACATCCAGGTGTCGTCGGCGGGGCTGGAGCCGTCGAGGTGGACGTTGTACC
>NZ_JBYSXB010000009.1:0-86564 GCF_058781765.1 Arthrobacter sp. FW306-1B-G06A
CACCGGCCCCAAGGCCCTGCCGGGTGTCGACGCATCCGATCGCTTCCATGGAAACACTCTGCCAGGAGGCTACGACATTTTTAGGCCGGCCCATTTTTAGGCCGGCCCCGGAACCAAGCCACCGATACCTACCGACGTTGGCTCGGCAACGAATCCCAAGGCCCCGACCGGTTCCGTCGTGGAAACCGAACTCAGACCGGCGGTCCCGCGTTCGGCTTGAGGTTCTTCATCACCAACGTCGAGTTGAGGCGCTCGACGGCGGGAAGCGCCGAGAGTTGGTCGTCGTAGAAGCGCTGGTAGGCCGGGAGATCGGCTGCGATCACGCGGAGGAGGTAGTCCGGCGAGCCGAAGAGTCTCTGGGCCTCGACGATGTTCGGAATGGCTGCCACCCGGTCTTCGAACTCCGACATCGTGGTGCGGTCAGCCTGGCGCAGGGTCACAAAGACTATCGCCTCGAATCCGAGGCCAATCGCCCCAGGATCGATGTCTGCCCTGTACCCACGGATGACCCCGGAAGCTTCGAGATCCCGCAGTCTGCGATGGCACGGAGCCACGGTCAATCCCACCTTTGCGGCGAGCGCGGTGGCAGTCATTCGGCCATCCTCTTTGAGGTGGCGCAAAATAGTTCTATCGATTCCATCAATCACGCAAATATCTTACCGAAACCGCGGCAAGCCTGGCTAAAAATAGGAACACTTATGGGCCGATTTTCCATAAAGTTCATGGTGTAACCGCCAGCCAGGAGCCACCATGAATCCCCAGCTTTTCCTCGCCTTCGTCATTGTCGCCGTCACCTTGGCGTGCACCCCGGGCGTCGATTGGGCGTATTCGATTGCCGCTGGCCTTCGGCAGCGCAGTTTCCTCCCCGCTGTGGCCGGCCTGTGCAGCGGCTACGTGCTGCACACGGCCCTCCTGGTGGCCGGACTCGCCGCCGTTTTGACGGGCGTTCCGGGGCTTCTTGGCTGGCTGACGATCGCGGGTGCCGCGTACTTGCTCTGGCTCGGCGTGAGCACCATGCGCTCGTGGCGCGGCGCGAGCTTCAGTGCGGATGACGCCGTCGGGCAGTCCCGAAACCAATTGCGCACCTTCCTGCAAGGCATGGGCACAAGCGGCATCAACCCCAAGGGCCTGCTGTTCTTCCTGGCGCTTGTGCCGCAATTCGTGAGCCCGGAGGCGTCGTTGCCGGTGCCGGTGCAGTCAGGCGTGCTGGGCCTCACGTTCGTCCTATTCGCAGGCATCATTTACACGGTGGTGGCCCTCGGCTCGCGGAAGCTGCTGCAGTCCCGGCCTTCGGCCGCGCGTGTGGTGACCCTTGCGAGCGGCATCATCATGATGGGCCTCGGGGCTGTCCTGCTCGGCGAGCAGCTGCTTCCGATGCTCCGGTGACACGGCCGCTGGGCTATCTCGCTCTGGTGTTCTTGGGCGAGGCAGCCTATGGTCGGCTTCATGTCCGATGACTTTTCAGCTCTCGTGGAGGCCTTCAAGAAGGTCGGCGTATCGAGGGCGTACGGCCCGCCCCTGCAGATCGCCGGAGAAGAACTGATTCCGGTAGCGTTGGTGTCCTTTGGATTCGGCGGAGGCAGCGATGGGGGCAATGCTGCTCCCACTTGTCGGCGCCGTGGGGGTCTCCATTCGGGGAATCATTCGCACGCGTCGGGCGTAGCCGCCCTGCGTTGGCCCCTGCTTTAGTCGCCCGGCTCGCCGAAGTCCTTGTTCCACATTCGGCGTATCTCGATGTCCTTGCGAATCCCATCGACCGCATCCAGCTCAGCGTCCTCCGTCTTGCCGCGCCGGACCCGCTCAGCGACAAAGGGCCTCGGCTTGGGCGTCCTCCGCCTGACCTCAAGCTTCGAGAGGGCCCGGTCCGTGAGGGCGTCGTTCCGCAAGGCGAGGCTGGTCTTCTTCCTGCGGAGTACCTCCTCAAGCGCGGCCTGCGCCGCCTCCCGCTCCCCCAACATCCTGAGTGACTGTGCCCGAATCAGCAGCAGCGCCGCCGAGAGGTCGTCCGTGTTGCGGAGCCCCTCAGTCCAGGCGACGACGTCGGCGTGCCGCTCGAGCGCCGCCGCCGCGGTGCAGCGGGCCAAGGCGGAGGGCAACGACGGCGGCAAGCTGGCCAGGGAGTCCAGCGCTTCCGCCGTCTGGCCCGTCTCCCTGAAGCAATGCGAGAGGGCGAGGAACACGGATTCCTCGCTGAACAGCACTGAAACGTCGATCCGCTCCGCCACCTCGATCCGCGTCACCACCCTGCGAAGGTAGCTTGATGAGAACTGGCTGGCGGCGTCGTCGATCCGGATGGACAAGCCCCGTTGCAGAAGTTCCGAGGCCCGGAGATATCCTCCGTGCTTGTACACAAGCAGCCCGGCAATCACGTAGCAGAGGCCAGCCCAGCCCGGGTAGGTACGCGCCAGGGTGATGAGCCGATCCGGTTCCGTGCTGGTGAAGACCGCGTCGTACACCGATTTGGCGGTCTTGCCAGCCAGCCGTTTGAGCCTGGGGACGTCCCCGGCGACGTCGATCCGGCCTGCGGCTTTTCCTCTCAGGACGCCCCAAATCGCACCGCCCAAGCCCTCAGCCAGTCCACCTACCGATGTGCGGACATGTCCGTTCCGGAACGGCGTGATGTCCCGGGTGTCCCCGAAAATCGCTCCGCGCACTCCGGGAACCGATGGCTCACTCACGGTTGCACTGCCATCACGGGATAAAGCGTCGCAGAATCGGGCATCACAGAACCATGCTAGCTGCGCTTGTCCCGGCCTCTCCCCTCTATTTCCGGGGTTTTCGGGAGTAAGATATCCTCGTCGGCAGGGTTTCCGACTCCTTGCCGCGATACGGCCCTCCATTTGAAGGGCCGATGGAAATCGTGATCGGGAGGAGCTATGACTACTGCTTCACACCCCGCGCAGCACCACGCGATGGGGCTGACGCTCCACAACTCAGCACTGATTTTGGGCTGGGTTTTCCTGGCTGTTGGCGTCTTGGGATTTATCCCGGGCATCACCAGCAATTACGGCGCCATGACCTTCGCAGGACATGACTCGGGCGCCATGCTTCTTGGAGTCTTCCAAGTATCCGTCCTGCACAATATTGTCCATTTGCTGTTCGGCGCAGCAGGCCTGTACTTCGCAAGGACTGGAAGGATGGCGCGCGGTTACCTCATCGGTGGCGGCGCAATCTACCTCGTCTTGTGGATCTACGGCCTGATCACCATGTCGAACATGAGCGCTGACTTCGTGCCCATGAACGCTGCGGACGACTGGCTGCACCTGGTTCTCGGTGTTGTCATGGTTGCCGTTGGGCTATGGCTTGGACGCGATGTAAGGGAGGAGTCGAAGGGCCGCGCCATGTAGCGCCCCCTCACTCTGCAGCACTCTGCAGTTGCACGACGGCGACCGTCCCTTTCGGGCGGCCGCCGCCTTTGCGTCCGGGGTGCCTACCCGAGAAGCCGATGTTCGTAGGCAAAGGCCACTAGCTGAAGCCTGGTACGCAGCCCGAGCTTGCTGAGCACACTGCGTAGGTGGGATTTCACTGTCGCCTCGGAGACAAACAGGCTCTGCGCCATCTCGGCGTTCCCCAAGCCTTTGGCCGCCAGGAGGAACACATCCCGCTCGCGCGGCGACAACTCGTCCATCACGGCGAGGTCCGGCCCGGCGACCGGCACCGTCCTGGCCGCGTGCTGGAAGAGTTCGTGAACCGAACCGGGCGCGATCACTGAGTATCCCGAATACACGGTCCGGATGGCAGCCAGCAGAAATTCCGGTTCGGCGCTCTTGAGCAGGTATCCGCTCGCGCCCGCCTGCACGGCGTCAACCACGGCTTGGTCCCTGTTGAAGGTGGTCAGGGCAATGATCTTTGGCTTGTCCACCCCGGCCGCATCGGCTTCCTCCGTGATGCGGCGCGTGGCCTCCACTCCGTCAAGCACCGGCATCCGAAGGTCCATCAGCATCACGTCCGGCCGCTGCCTGGCCGCGAGCGCCACGGCTTGTTCGCCGTCGTCGGCCTCCCAAGCCATGTCCATGTCCGCTTGGCTCTGGACGAGCATGCGGATGCCGGAGCGGAACAGCGGTTGGTCGTCCACCAAGGCCACCGTGATCGGTGTTTCAGCCACGTCCGACGCTTTCCCGCTCAGTGCCCGACGACGGCGAGGCGCCCTCGAGAGCCAGCGCCGGCTCCTGCTCCAGCCCCTCAACGGACGGAACACCCTCCTCTTCCGCTCCACCTTCCGGAAGGAGCGCTGCCGGCCGCGAACCATAGGGGATGAACACCGTCACGCGGAACTGCTCGCCGTCGGGCCCGGAACTGAGCCAGCCGCCGGCTAGGTGAGCACGCTCGCGCATTCCGGGGATGCCGCGCCCCACGCGCTCGGCGGTACCGCCGTCGTCCGTCCCCCCAATCGAAACGGACGCCGGCAATTCCGACGCGACGTGCATGGTCAGCCCGGGGCCGCTCCAGTCGAAATGAAGGCGCACGGCGGTGCCGCGTCCGCCGTGCTTGAGGGCGTTCGTCAGGCATTCCTGCACAATCCGGAATACCGCGAGTTGCTGGCCCGCGCCAAGGTCCACCGGGGTTCCGGTTTCGCTCTGCTGGACCTTGAGGCTCCCCTGGCGCATCCGCTCCACAAGAGGCCCGACGTCGGTGAGCCGGGGCTGCGGAGCCACCAGACCGTCGTCGCGCACTCCCTCAATGACGCGCTGGGCGTCCACGAGTGCGTGGCGGGCTGACACCGCGATATTCTCCAAGGCGTCGAGCACCGCTTTGGGTTGGTCCTGGCTGAGATAACGGGTGCCGTCGGCCTGCGCGGCGATCACAGCGAGCGAGTGCGCCAAGACGTCGTGAAGGTCGCGGGCGATCCGCGTGCGCTCCTGTTCCACGACGAGCTCGACCTCGGTCTCCTTGAGGTTTGCTTGGACGAGATTCCGGGCTTTGAAAAGGCTCCCGCGTTCTTCGTAGAGGCGCAGGGCCAGGCCCGCTGCGCCGCAACCAGCTGCGATGAGGAAAAGGAACGAGAACACCTGCCAGCCGTTGTTGGCCAGGGCGAATCTGTCGCCCATAAATAACGGCCGGAACCAGCCAACGCCCTGCCCGTAGCGCCACGACAACATCATGAAAACCATTACACCGGCGAAAGCCACATTGCTCCCGGCGACAACAAATTGCAGACGACCCCTCGCCGTCCACATCGAAAACCCCAAGGCAATGAATGAGCCCAAGTAAATCGCCCAATCATTGGAATCAGGCTCCGGGATGAAGTACACCAACTGACCCATTAGCAAGACGGCCGTGAATCCCAGAGAGAGCACGGGTCGCCATGCCGAGACAGCAATGGCGAAAGTGGTCAAGATCAGTATCGAAAATCTTGACAGAATAAGCTTCCACAATTCGGCCCAATGGGGAAGCCATGCCGCCATAAATCCCGCTTCCGCCACGCACCACAGCGTGAAGAAAATGACGGCCGCCGCAGGGGCGCCCCAATGCCGTACAACTTTCAGTGTCTGTTCCATGTCAGCCACCCTATCCACGGCCAAGCACGGGGGAACGCCGATTCCGCGCTCCGGCGTTCGATCTCCACCCGGAAGCCAGCGGATTCATCCTTGGAGCCAGCGCGAGACGTGAGCGAGCGTTTGGGAAAATGCCGGCATAAGTGAGCGAGCGTCGACCAAAAAGCCGGCATAAGTGAGCGAGCGTTTGGGAAAATGCCGGCATAAGTGAGCGAGCGTTTGTCGAACCAGACCCCCGCTCACATATCGGGCCAAAATCCCAAACGCGCGCTCACATATCGGGCCCACATCCCAAACGCTCGCGCACCTATCCGGCCCACATCCCAAACCATCGCTCACTTATCCCGAACGGCGGAACAAAAAGAACGACGGCGACCCTCCCCAGCACGGGAGGGTCGCCGTCGTCGGCTCGTAGGGTTAAGCGCGCGGGCTATTCAGCCGCCGCGGCGACCGCCGCGGTGACTGCAGGGGCAACCCGGGGATCCAGCGGGCTGGGCACGATGTATTCGGCAGAGAGTTCGTCCTCGGCGAGCGCGGCGATGGCGCGGGCCGCGGCGATCTTCATGGCCGGAGTGATGCGGCGTGCGCCGGCGTCCAAGGCTCCGCGGAAAATTCCGGGGAAGGCCAGGACGTTGTTGATCTGGTTCGGGAAGTCGCTCCGGCCAGTGGCCACGACGGCTGCGTACTTGACGGCGACCTCGGGCAGGACTTCCGGGTCCGGGTTGGACAGGGCGAACACGATCGAATTCTCGTTCATGAGCTTCAAGTGTTCCTCGGCCAGCTTGGACGAAGAAACGCCGATGAACACGTCGGCGCCCTGCAGGGCCTCCGCGGGTCCGCCGGAAAGGGCGCGGGGGTTGGTGCGCTGGGCGAAGCGGGCCTTGACGCTGCCCGAATCGGCCACCAGGTCGGCGCGCTCGGCGTTGATGATGCCCTTGGAATCCAGGAGCACAACGTCCTTGACGCCTGCGGTCAGCAGGATCTCGGAGACCGCGATCCCCGCGGCGCCAGCGCCGGAAACGACAACTTTCAGTCCCTCAAGCTCACGGCCGGTCACCTTGGCGGCGTTCGTCAAGGCCGCGAGAACCACGACGGCGGTGCCGTGTTGGTCATCGTGCATGACGGGGCAGTCGAGGGCTTCGATGAGGCGCTCTTCGAGTTCGAAGCAGCGGGGTGCTGAGATGTCTTCGAGGTTCACGGCGCCGAAGCTAGGACGCAGGCGGACCAGCGTCTCGATGATTTCGTCCACGTTGGTGGTGTTGAGGACCAAGGGGATGGAGTCAAGATCACCGAAGGCCTTGAAGAGCGCGGACTTTCCTTCCATGACGGGGAGGGAGGCGCTGGGTCCGATATCGCCCAGGCCCAGGACAGCGGTCCCATCGCTGACGACCACAACGAGCCGCTCTGCCCAGGTGTGCGTGCGTGCAAGCTCCGGGTTCGCGTGGATCGCGCGGCTCACTTCGGCGACGCCGGGCGTGTAGGCGATGGAAAGGTCCCGCTTGTTCAAAAGCGGCACGGTGCTGGACACGGAGAGCTTGCCGCCCTCGTGGGCGGTGAAGATTTCCTCTTCACTCAGCGCCAGGGCAGTCAGATTCTGTTCAGGGGTGATGGTCTCGACGGACACGTCGTTGTCTCCTCAGGCTAGCCGTGAACCCACGGCACAATTCGGGCAGGTATAGAGGCTTCGGTGCCGGACCAAGGGTGGCTGGTCCGTGCGGTGAAACTCCTGCGGATATGGGCTGCTAGCCGCTTGGGTCCTGTCTTCGTAGACAGGGGCCTGATAGGAAGACTAGAGACATCCAGTCATAAACTCATACTTTTGGTCGTAGTGGTCTAGACCAATTACGGTGATTCCCCGAAAAGCTACGCGTCCGCAATCAACTTGCAGGCGTTCTTGAGGTCCTTCTCTGCGTCGAAAAGTGAGATCCGGCGGCAGTTGACGGACTGGACCAGACCACTGATGACGTGGAGCAGAATCCTGGCCCTCCCGGCATCGCCGATCGCAGCCGCGACCATCTCGGCCGAAAGCGCCTCGATATCGCGCAAGAGTACGGGGATGTCACCATCGCGGGTGTCCCACGTGCGGGACAGGCAGTGTTCTACAGCGGGTTGCATGACTCGCATGTGGAAAATTTCCATCCCGAGACCGGTGAGCTCTTGCTGGCTGCACCTCGAAGATGCCGGCTTGGCGTCGTTGAGTTCGCGGAGCTGCTGCCGGTAGACGGCGAGCATCAGATGGACGGTGGACGGAAAGTAACGGTAGAGCGTCCCCAGCGGAACGTGGGCCCGAGTGGATACATCCGAGAGGCTCACAGTATCGAACTGCCGCTGGGCGAATCCCGCGGCAGTCTTCAGTATCCGGGCGTAGCGCAATAGCTGTCTCGGCGTGGTGGGAGCAGCCGCCATTTGGGGCAACCCCGCGGCCAGATCCAGCGAATACGGTTCCAAGGAGTTCGGTTCGGACATTTCCGGCGTTCTGTTGGTTTGGGCTTCGTTCGGGGAGATTGCGCGGCCCCCCATAGACCGAGCGCGTCCTGACAATGATACGGCAGCAAGTTGTCAGTTCCCTGAGAACGGATTCCCAGGTCTACGCGACGCCCTTGATCTTCACGACGAAAACCGCTCCCAGCAAGCCAATGACCGCTGCGGCCACATACAGCGAGACGTAACCACCCCAGAACACAACGAAAATCGAGGCAATCGCCGGCGCGATCACCTGCGGCAAAGAGTTGGCGATGTTGATGACCCCAAGGTCCCTGCCCCGATCCAAGGCCGCAGGCAGCACTTGGGTAATGAGGGCGAAGTCGACCGCCAGATACGCACCGAAGCCCACGCCGAGCACCACGGCACCCGCAATGGCCCCCGTCCACGTGGGTTCGAACGCGAGGATCAACGCAGCTATCGAGATGACGACGGAGGAAGCAATGACCAACGGTTTGCGTTTGCCCATGCGGTCGCTGATGGCACCGCCCACCACGCTGGTGATGATCACCATGACGGCATAAAGGCCTGTCAGGATGAGGACGCCAAACTCCGGCTTGATCCCCTGCATTTCCTCGATATGCACGGCATCCTTGAGGAAGAAGAGCAAGTACAAAGTGACCATGTGGTTGCCGACATTGACCAGGAACCTCGTCAACCATGCCCACGCGAAGTCCGGGTATTTGACAGGCGAGATCCAAAAGCCCTTGACGAATGTCCACAGTTTGAACGGTGGCCTGGCCTCGGGAGCGAGAGGCACGTCGCCATTCTTGAAAAGATAGAGCACGACGCCGGCAAGCAGCGCAGCGGCGCACAGGATGTAGCCGAGGGCAAAGTTCCCCGAAACTACGGAAGCGATGACTGCGCCAACGAGAATGCCCACCGTCTGGCCCATGGCCGCAAGGCCGCCGACCGCGCCGCGTTGGGGCACAGGCACGCGGTCCGGAATAGCCGCCGTGATCGCCGCATAGGCACCGTTACAGCCGGCTTGGACAAGGCACCACAGAATAGTCATGACCGCCACGTTGGGAGCTCCCGCTAGCGCAAGCAATGCGGCGGTACCCAGGATGGCCCCGAAAAGCACCCAAGGGACTCGCCGTCCGAAGCGGGACGTGGTGCGATCGCTGAACGCTCCAAACAGGGGATTCGCGACCATAGACACCGCCGCACCACATCCCGTAACGAGCGCAAGGATGGCTTCCTTCTGGCCTTCGTCAAAGTGGATGGCCTGCTGTCCAAGCAGAACCTGGATCGGGCCGAAGAAGGCGGCGTTGATGCCAACATTGACGAGCACTACTCCGGTGACCCACAGCGACCGGACGCGCTCCACGGGCTCGGCGAGCGCCGTCGTCGGGCCTTGCGTTCGCGAAGGATCGAGGGCAGGATCCGCCACCGGTCTTTCAGGCAATGAACCGGGCAGATCGGACAGGCTCATGACGGTACTCCCCTAGCCTCTGGACGTGTGAATTCAGCCTAGCGCCGAGGGAGCCTGCCCGGCTGTCATGAAGGCGCGTATGTGGACAACCGGCAAGCCCAGGACCCGCTATGGCTCGTCCGCACGCGTTAGGGTAACTCCAACGGACCGAGGAGGATCAACGATGAACAGCCCAGCGAACCCCATCAACACCGCCGATCTCTACGACGAGCGTGCCGAAGAAGTCGAGTCGATATCACTGCAGTTCCAGGACCTCGGCGGCATGTCCCACTTCAACGGCCCCGTTCGCACCATCAAATGCTTTGAGGACAATGCGTTGGTGAAGACCATTCTGGCAACACCGGGCGAGGGCGCCGTGCTGGTGGTGGATGGTTATGGCTCCCTGCGCACCGCCCTCATGGGGGACATGATTGCCGAAAGCGCCGTCGCGAACGGCTGGGCCGGCGTCGTGATTAATGGGGCCATCCGCGATCGCGTGGCGATCGCGGAGCTGCCTCTGGGCGTCAAAGCCCTTGGTAGCAACCCCAAGAAGAGCTCCAAAGTGGGCCGTGGCGAAGTGGACATCGCCTTGGTGATTGACGGAGTGCACATCGAACCCGGCAACCTGATCTACTGCGATCCTGACGGGATTCTGGTGGAGCGGTGACATTTTTCTCGCCAATCGGGTAAGACAGGGAATACAGGAGCCATTAGGATAGTTACTGAAAGCAACTATCCTGCTTAGTCCCCTTACATCCACCCTTGGAGAAGCAATGTCCAACGCCACGCCTGTGCGGGCCGCCGGAGAGGTCTTGACACACCGTCAGACGCTTACCGTCATGGTGGGCCTCATGCTCGGCATGTTCCTGTCCTCCCTGGACCAGACCATTGTGTCCACGTCCATTTACACGATCGCCAACGACCTGGACGGCCTGTCCCTGCAGGCGTGGGCCACTACGGCCTACCTCATCACATCCACGGTGACCACCCCGTTGTACGGCAAGCTCAGCGACATCTTCGGCCGCCGCCCGCTGTACCTCGCCGCGATCCTGATCTTCCTCGCCGGATCCCTGTACGCCGGTTCCGTGCATTCCATGACCGAGCTCGCCATCGCCCGCGGCATCCAGGGTATGGGCGCCGGCGGTCTGCTGGCCCTCGCCTTGACGATCATCGGCGACATCGTTGCCCTGAAGGATCGTGCCAAGTACCAGGGCTACTTCATGTCCGTCTTTGGCGTTTCCTCGGTGCTCGGGCCCGTGGTCGGCGGTGCCTTTGCAGGCTCGGCCAACATCCTTGGCTTCGACGGCTGGCGCTGGGTCTTCTTCATCAACCTGCCCATCGGGCTGGCCGCACTGGCTGTGGTGTTCTTCTATCTGCACCTGCCCGCGAAGCACGTCAAGCAGAAGATCGACTACTGGGGCGCGGCAGCCATCACGCTGGCAATCGTTCCGCTGCTGCTCGTGGCCGAACAAGGCCGCAGCTGGGGCTGGACCTCCGGGAACGCATGGATCTGCTACGGGCTTGGCGTCATCGGCATCATCGCCTTCCTGCTGGTTGAGCGGCGTGCCGGCGACTACGCGCTGATCCCCCTTCGGCTCTTCAGGAACATCACCTTCGGCTTGTCTTCCCTGCTGAACTTCATCATCGGCATCGGTATGTTCGGGGCCATCGCGATGCTCCCGATGTACCTGCAGCTGGTCAAGGGCCTCACCCCCACCGAGGCCGGCCTCATGATGATCACCTTCACGGTGGGCATCCTCTTCGGTTCCATTACAGCGGGACGGACCATCTCGGCGTCGGGCGTTTTCCGGATCTTCCCGATCCTCGGCACCGGCATCCTGACCGCCGCCGCAATCGTCATGGGCCTGTCCCTCGGCGTGGACACCGGCCTCTGGGTTCCCGGCCTGATCGCCGTCTTCTTCGGCATGGGCCTGGGCTTCTGCATGCAGCCGCTCACCCTGGCCATGCAGGTCTCCGTACCGCCTAAGGACATGGGCGTGGGCACGTCCACTGCAGCGTTCTTCCGTTCCATGGGCGGCGCCGTGGGTACCGCCGTGTTCATCTCGATGCTCTTCAGCCTGGCCGCCGACAAGATCGCCTCGGGCATGAAGGACGCCATGGGCAGCGCGGACTACCTCAAGGTGCTCAAGGATCCTGCGGTAGCCGCGGATCCTGCCAACGCCAAGCTGTACGACTTCTTCAAGAACGGCGCCACGAACGATTCGCTGAACGACACCAGCTGGCTGCACCACGCCAACCCGGCGCTCACCCGGCCCATCCTTGAAGGCTTCGCGCAGTCGATCGACACCGTGATGCTGACCGCCGCGGCGCTCACCGGCCTCGCGTTCCTCATCACCTTCGCTTTGCCGAACAAGAAACTCACGGATCCGAAGGCGGCAGCGAAGGAATCCGTCTCGGCCCACTAATATCTCGAATCGCGTCACGGCAGGCAGTCTTTTGGGCTGCCTGCCGTTGTCGTTTCCAGCGTTTGCGCGGTGGAGCGCCCGACGGCGGCGCGAAAGTTTGCGTGGCGTGACACGTCCGGTGTGGCTGGTGGGGTTGACTGGAAGTCACGCTGGCGGCGTGCCACACTGTGTAGCGCGAGTGCACCGGCGTCCCCGTCGGAACCAGCTGCCGACGACGACCGCGCCGCACAATCCACCACATTTCCTCAAGGGAGAGCCATGCCCAAATCCAGCTCCGACAGCCGTTCCGGCGTCCCACGCAAAGTAATTGGCCTGGCCGTTGCCGGAGCTGTGGGCGGTTTCCTCTTCGGCTTCGATTCCTCCGTGGTCAACGGCGCCGTCGACGCGATGAAGGACGAATTCATGCTGAGCGAAGCCGTCACCGGCTTCGCTGTGGCGGTCGCGCTGCTCGGCTGCGCAGCAGGGGCGTACCTCGCGGGGAAGGTGGCCGACCGCTACGGCCGCATCCCGGCCATGAAGCTTGGTGCCGCACTCTTCCTGGTCAGTTCCATCGGGACGGGCTTGGCCTTCAGCGTCTGGGACCTGGTTTTCTGGCGGCTGGTTGGCGGCCTGGGCATCGGCCTCGCGTCGGTGATCGCGCCGGCCTACATCTCGGAAATCTCCCCGCGCCAGGTCCGTGGGCGGCTCGCGTCGCTGCAGCAGCTCGCGATCACCACCGGCATTTTCGCGGCCCTGCTGTCCGACGCGGTCCTGGCCACGTCCGCGGGAAGCGCCCACCACGCGTTGTGGCTGGGAATTGAGGCCTGGCGCTGGATGTTCATCGCGTGCGCCGTGCCCGCCGCGATATACGGCCTGATCGCTTTCCGGCTGCCCGAATCCCCGCATTTCCTGGTCCTCAACGGCAAGGAAGACACCGCACGCAAAATCTTCGACACCCTGATGCCCGGCGATGACACCGAACGCCACATCCGCGAAATCCGCGACTCCATCAAGCAGGACGAGCTCTCCACCAAGAAGGGCTCCCTGCGTGGCAAGGCCTTCGGCCTGCAACCAGTTGTGTGGATCGGCATCATCCTGTCCGTGCTGCAGCAATTCGTCGGCATCAACGTGATCTTCTACTACTCCACCACCCTGTGGAAGGCAGTCGGCTTCCACGAGCAGGACTCCCTGACCATCTCGGTGGCAACGTCCGTCACCAACATCCTGGTGACGCTCGTGGCCATCGCCCTCGTGGACCGCATCGGCCGCCGGCCCATCCTGCTGGCTGGCTCGATCGGCATGGCCGTGTCCCTGGGTGCCATGGCGCTGGCCTTCTCTTCTGCCACCGGGACAGGCTCTTCGGTTTCCTTGAGCGGCGCCTGGGGTCCTGTGGCCCTCGTTGCCGCCAACGTCTTCGTGGTGAGCTTCGGCGCTTCGTGGGGACCGTTGGTGTGGGTGCTCCTGGGCGAGATCTTCCCGTCCCGCATCCGGGCCCGTGCGCTCGGCCTGGCCGCCGCAGCCCAGTGGATCGCCAACTTCGCCATCACCTTGAGCTTCCCGATCATGGCGGCCGGTTCGCTGCCGCTGACTTACGGCATGTACGCACTGTTCGCCGCGGCGTCGTTCTTCTTCGTCATGTTCAAGGTGCCAGAAACCAACGGCATGTCCCTCGAACAGGCCGACACCTTGTTCGTCCCGAAGGGCTCCAAGCCTGCGGAGCTCGCGGTCACACCCCAGTAGTCTCCACCCAACTGACTCGCAGTTGTTGTCGTTATGAGGCCTCAAAACGACAACAACTGCGAGCTAGTTGGGCCCTCCTACAGGAGGTGCGGTTCGTGGGACTTCAGGAAGCGGCGACCACCAGCGGCCACGAGGATCGCGAACGCGAGGGCAAGGGCGGCGGCGAAGAACGGCACCTGCGGGCCGAAGTGCTCACCCAGCTGGGCCGCGACAAACGGAGCCAGCGCCCCGCCCATCCAGCGCACAAAGTTGTAACCGGCCGATGCTACCGGACGCGGCGAATCGGAGACCTCCATGGCCAGTTCGGTGTAGAGCGTGTTGTTGATGCCCAGCAGGGCGCCCGCCACAATGACAAGCACGACGACGGCAGTCACCGAGTGCCCCGCGGCCAGTCCCAGCCCGACGAGGTCCAGCAAAAGAGCGGCGAGGGTGCCGATCAGGACGTTGGTGGTGCCGAATCGACGCTGCAGCAGGGGAGCCACGAAGACCGAGAACACGGCCACTGCTACGCCCCAACCGAAGAACACGGCACCGATACCGTAGGCGTCCATTCCAAGGATGAAGGGCGTGAAGGCAAGGATCGTGAAGAAGCCGTAGTTGTAGAACAGGGCACTGGCCGCAGTGGTGCGGAGGCCCTTGTGGCCCAGGGCAAGGAGAGGGTCACGCAAACGGGCCTTCGTTGCCGGCGTCGGGGTCTTGGGTAACAAGGCCAGCAAGGCGATGAAGGAAACGGCCATGAGGACGGCGGTGCCGAAGAACGGCGCGCGCCACTGCCAGCCGCCCAGAAGCGCGCCGAGCAACGGGCCGAGGGAAATGCCCAAGCCAAGGGCTGCTTCGTACAGGATGATCGCAGTTCCGGTTCCACCGCTCGCGACGCCGACAATCACGGCAAGCGCGGTGGCCACGAAGAGAGCGTTGCCAAGTCCCCAACCCGCGCGGAATCCGACCAGCTCACCCACGCTTCCGGACAGGCCGGAGAGCGAGGCGAACACGACAATCAGGGCAAGGCCGATCATGAGCGTCTTCTTGCCGCCGATCCGCGAAGAGACGAACCCCGTCACGAGCATCGCGACCGCAGTCACGAGGAAGTAGCTCGTGAAGAGCAACGACACTTGGCTGGGGCTGGCCTGGAGGTTCTTGGCGATGGCCGGCAGGATCGGGTCCACCAAACCGATGCCCATGAAGGCGAAGACGGCGGCAATCGCCGTGGCCCACACAGCCTTGGGCTGCTTGAGGAACGAAGCCTTCTCGGCCTCGAGGGTTTCTTCCGCTGGCTGCAGTTGATCTGCGAGCTGGCCTTTCATGGACTGCTCTCCTAGTTTCTTGGCTTGTTCAGTTCTGGACTGAATGGTTGATCTTGTCGAACACCGGAAGGGCGGCTTCCACGGCGTCGCGTTCTGCCTGGCTTAGCGTTCCGAGGATCCCGGCGATGAATTCGTTACGGCGACGGTCTGCGTTCTCGACGGCGGCACGCCCCGCCGCCGTCGCGGCGACGCGGACGGCACGGGAGTCGTCCGGGTCCGCTTCGCGTTTGACCAGGCCCGCACGCTCAAGCTTGATGATCTGCTCCGTGGCACTGGGAACCTTGACCCCAAGGTTCCGTGCGATCCCACCGACGCGGGCACCGCCGTCGAGCGCCATCTTGAGGACGCCAAGCTGGGCAGAGCTGAGTTGCTCCTCGGAATCGAGGCGGCGCATCACGTAGACGCTCTGCCGCAAAGCTTCCCGGAATGATTGGGCGAGGGCAAGGAGCGCATCGTCAACGTGATTGGTATTCATATTTAGGTATCCTAACAGTTAGGCTGCCTAAATATCAAGGGGTCCGGGCCTTTGGTTTGGCGCGGCCTCTAGGCCGCCCGCGCTACAGCGCCAGCTTCATTCCCTCGTGACTTGCCACGAAACCAAGCCGCTCATAGAAGCGATGGGCGTCCTTGCGGGACTTGTCGCTGGTGAGCTGGACCAGGGTGCAGCCCCTGTTCCGCGCCTCTTCGATGGCCCATTGCATCATGGCCGCACCGACGCCGTGATCCCGCAACTCGGCGGCGACGCGCACGGCCTCGATCTGGCAGCGCAGCGAGCCCTTCCGGGCCAAGCCCGGGATGAAACTCAGCTGGAAAGTTGCAACGCAAGCGCCGTTCAAGTGGCCCACCACCAACAGTTGGGCCGGATCCTCGTTGATCTGCTGAAACGCCTGCAGATAGGGGCCGACGTCCTCGGCATTTTCACGGGAACTGCCCAATTGATCGGCGGCGAGCAGTCTCAGAATGGCAGGGAGGTCCTCCCAATGGGCCCGGCGGAGCGTGAAGACGCCTTCGTCCAGAACCATGCTCAATAGCGGCTTCACTCCTGGATTTGCGTGACTCATAACACCAGCCTGACACAAGCTTGCGGCTTCGGTTTACGCGCCTTCATGAATTCTAGGTGAAACGATCAATCACAAATTCTTGAATGGTTCGAGTTAGTTTGGACTAGCAGAATTGTTAGCCACGTCACCATGCGGCGAATCACCCGAAGGATGCAGATATGTCCGACCAGACAACAACGGGGCAACGCACTGCCTCCAGCAAAGACAGCGAGCCGCATCTGGCACGCTCACTGAGCAACCGCCACATCCAGTTGCTTGCCATCGGCGGCGCCATCGGAACAGGCCTGTTCATGGGCTCCGGAAAGACCATCTCTGTCGCCGGGCCGTCCGTGATCTTCGTGTACATGATCATCGGCTTCATGCTGTTCTTCGTCATGCGCGCCATGGGCCAACTCCTGCTGTCCAACCTGAACTACAAGTCCTTCAGCGACTTCGCCGGCGACCTCCTCGGTCCCTGGGCAGGCTTCTTCACCGGCTGGACCTATTGGTTCTGCTGGGTGGTGACTGGCGTGGCCGATGTCATCGCCATCGCGGGTTACGCCAATGAGTTCTGGCCGGGCGTGCCGCTCTGGATTCCAGGGCTCGCGACCATCGTCATCCTGCTCCTCCTGAACCTCCCCACAGTGAAGGCCTTCGGCGAGACTGAGTTCTGGTTCGCGCTCATCAAGATCATCGCCATTGCCGCGTTGATCATCGTGGGCATCGTGATGATTTCCACCGGCTTCACGTCCGACGCCGGCGCCGCAAGCTTCACCAACCTCTGGAGCCACGGCGGCTTCTTCCCCAAGGAATTCATGGGGTTCGTTGCCGGCTTCCAGATCGCCGTCTTCGCCTTTGTGGGTATCGAACTGGTGGGCACCGCCGCGGCCGAGACCAAGAACCCGGAGCACAACCTGCCCCGCGCCATCAACGCCATCCCGGTCCGGGTCATGCTGTTCTACGTCGGCGCGCTCATCATCCTGATGTCCGTCATCCCGTGGACCGAGTTCAAAGCCGGCCACAGCCCGTTCATCGCCATGTTCTCCCTGGCCGGACTGGGCATCGCGGCCACCGTGGTGAACCTCGTGGTCCTGACTTCCGCCATGTCCTCGGCCAACTCCGGTATCTACTCGACGTCGCGCATGGTGTTTGGCCTGGCGAACGACGGCGATGCCCCGAAGATGTTCGGCCGTCTTTCGAGCCGCAAGGTTCCGCAGAACGCCCTGTTCCTGTCCTGCGTGCTTCTCCTTGGCGGCGTCGCCCTGCTCTATGCGGGCAAGGACATCGGAGCAGCTTTCGACATGGTCACCACGGTGTCCGCCGTCTGCTTTATGTTCGTGTGGTCGATCATCCTGGCCAGCTACCTCGTCTTCCGAAAGCGCCGGCCCCAACTGCACGAGGCATCGACGTTCAAGATGCCCGGCGGGATCGTGATGGTGTGGGTGGTCTTCGCCTTCTTCGGCTTCCTGGTCTGGGCCCTGACGACGCAGCCGGACACCCTCACAGCTTTGCTCGTAACGCCCATCTGGTTCGCGATCCTCGCCGTCGCCTACGCCTTGGTCCGGAAATCGCCATTGCACCAAGCCCGCGTCGCCGAGTGGAAGGCCATGGCCGAAACCGAGACGGCCGCAGTCGAAACCGCCGCCCGCTAGGACGCCCGCTCACCTATAGCGGCCATCCTTCCGACGCGCGCTCACCTACGAGCCTTTTCGACGCAACGCCCGCTCACATATAGCGGCCATCCTTCGGACGCGCGCTCACCTATATGGGCAAAACCCGAAACCCTCCCTCACGTCATCACGCGAAGGAGGGTTTCGGCTGTCCCGCCAAAGGCGGGTGAGCGTTGGGCGCCGGGACTTATGCTGGCGCGGGCTGCAAACTCCGACGGCGGATCGGTTGTCGCGCCGCGGCGGCTGACAAAGCTCCGAAGGCCAAGAACGCAGCAAAGGTTCGTACTGCGTGGCCCACCTGCCAACGGTCGCGTATGTCCGCCCAGTCCCCTGGCGGGTTGCTGACGTTCCATCCAGCTTCGGCCAGATTGATAGGAACGTTGACTACGAGTGTTGTGATCAAGGCCGCGAGCAGCAGCGCGAGGGCGCCGGCCACCAACCAGAAACCGCGATCCCTTGTCTTGAGCTCCATCAATACCAGGGCCGCCGTGGCAATCAGCGCTGGAAACAGGAGGACTGAGGCCAGGAGAGGCAGCCCGACGAGGGCCACCTGCTGGAGCTGGGCGTAAACCGTGCTGCTAAATTGCCGCAAGGACAATTCCAAGACGAGTATCCCAGTGAGGAACCCCGCGAACAGGCCGACGAATACAAGCCCAGCGATACGGACCACTGACTGGATGGCTAGACGGCTCATGACAACTTTCCCTCGGGGACGCTATCCGGCGCGGCCTTCTTGCTGCTGGCTTCACGCAAAAGTAGCTGAATGAGGTTCGGTTTCTGCGAAAAGGTTGCGACTGCTACGTTTTTGCGCACGAACTCGTCCGAAGTGAGTTGCCTGAGCATTGAGTCCGCAAGGTCGGCCCGCGACGTGAAAGTGCCATTTATGTAGTCAACGGCCATCTTGTACTCGGTCACGGAATCGGTTTCGAAAAGACCGGAAGGCCGCATGATTGTCCAGTCCAGGCCGCTGTCGACGACGGCGGCCTCCATCCGCCGCATGTCCTCGTACAGCGTCTTACCCAGCAGCTTGGTGACGAGGGGCTGTAGCACCTTCTCGAAAAAGAATCCGCCATGCGGGCCGGCCATAGTATCGGTAGCGCTGGAACTCACGCAGACCAATCGACGGACGCCATGGTTGCCCATTGCCCGGATGATGTTGCCCGTGCCTACTGAATAGACCGTGATCGGCCGGCGACTGTATGGAACACCGAGCGTTGAGAGGACGGCATCACTTCCTTCGACGACGGCGCTCACGTCCTCGAAGTTGTACACATCGGCGCCGACCACACTCAGGCCGGGAGCGGATAGCGGGAATTCGTGCGGCCTGCGCGTGACAGCGGTGACGACGTGTCCGGCGTCGAGCGCTTGTGCGGTGAGAATCCTTCCGGTGGGGCCGTTCGCCCCGAATACTGCAATCTTCATGTGATGCGGCCTCCGGTATTCTTGTCCTAGGAAAACCATACAATACAGAAACGATATCATATGAGTTCCATATCAAATCAAGAGGCGGCAACTCCGCGCCGTCGGCGGCGTGCTGTCGCTGAGCTCAAAGCCGAGCTTCGCGGCGTGCGCGTGCAACTATCCGTACTCAATCACCAGGTCGGCACCCAAGCCGAACTGAAGGATGTTGACCTCGACTGCCTTGACCTGATCTCAAGCAGGGGGCCGCTCAGCCCGAGCACGTTGGCCAAACACGCCGGCCTGCACCCAGCCACCATGACTGGCATCCTCGACCGGCTTGAACGCGGAGGCTGGATTGTCCGGGACCGCGATCCGTCCGACCGGCGCGCCGTAGTGATCCGGGTTCTTCCCGACAGAAACGCCGAGATGTTCCGCCTCTACTCGGGAATGAACAGCCTCATGGACACCATCTGCGCAGACTACGACGACGCTGAAATCGCAGTCATTACCGACTTCCTGCGGCGCGTCCAGGCCGCCGGAAGAACGGCGTCGGAAGAACTCGGCAATTGATCGACGCTCGCTCACTTTTGGAGCCCAAAGCGCTCACCCTCCTTCACATCAGGTAAAGGAGGGTGAGCGAGCGTTCAGGAAAAAGCCGGCATATCCGAGCGAGCGTCCCGGAAAAGGCCCGCATATCTGAGCGGGCGTCGCAGGCCGGCTGGCACGCGGGCGCACCGGACCGCCAGCGGGCGTCGCCGGAAAGCCTAGGCCTCGGCCTTGCGGTCTTCGATCAGCTTCTGCACTTGCGGGAACAACGGGTGCGACGGCGGCAGTTCAGTGATCCGCTCAACCGCCTCGGCGGCGTCCATCTCCGAAAGCATGCGGGCGAGTTCCACGGCTTCGTCGTCGGCTCCGTCGTCGAAACGAAGGGCAGCGGACATCGCGTCGAGCAAGGCAACGGGAGTTATTCCGCGCTCGGCCAGTTCCGCTGCCGGGCCGATGAACCGTTCGTGCCGGCCCAACTTCCGGAGCGGAGCACGGCCAACCCGGTTCACGGTGTCCGGCAGGTACGGGTTGGTGAAGCGGGACAGGATCTTCTGCACGTACGCTTCCTGCTCAGCTTCGACGAAACCGTGCTTGGCCACGAGAAGCTGTTTGGTCTCCTCCAGCACGGCACGCACCCGGGCGGCCACCGAGGCGTCGGCCATCGCATCGGAGATCTTCTCCAAGCCGGCGCCGTAGCCGAAGTATGCTGCCGAGGCGTGTCCCGTGTTGACCGTGAAGAGCTTCCGTTCGATATACGGACCGAGCTCGTCCACGAAGGTCGCGCCGGGGATCACTGGCGCCGCCCCCGCGAACGGCGTGCGGTCGATGACCCACTCGTAGAAGGTCTCCACAGTGACGTCCAGGCCTTGGCCCGGCGCCTGGTTGGGGACAATTCTGTCCACCGCGGTATTCGCAAAAACAGCAGCGGAGGACAGGTCACCGGCGGCACCGTCCCAAGCGGCTTCCACTTCGGAATGCAGGAGGTCCGTGGCGTTGATGGCGTTCTCGCAGGCCATGACCTGGAGCGGAGCCAACGACGGCGAGCGGCCGGCGATGCCGCGCGCGATCACGGGTGCCACGAACTTGAGGATGTGCGGCCCGACCGCCGTGGTGACGAGGTCCGCCGTCGCGATTTCCGCGACGACGGCAACCTCTTCGGTGCCCGAATTCAGGGCCCGGAAACCGGACACGGTCTTGACCGCCGCGTTTTCTCCGACCTCGTGGACCTCGTAGGAGGACGCGGAGGCGAGTTGGCTGATCAAGGCATCCGCGACATCGGCGAAGACCACCTCATATCCGGCCTCGTGCAGCAGCAAGCCGACGAATCCCCGTCCGATGTTCCCTGCCCCAAAATGGACTGCCTTCACTATGCGTTGACCTTCCCGAACAGATCCAGCACTTCCTGAACCGACGTGGCCTGTTCAAGCTGGGCCACTTGCGCCTTGTCCGTGAAGATCTTGGCGATGGAGGACAGGATGTGGAGGTGCTCGTTGTTGATGCCGGCGACGCCGACGACGAACTTGACCTGCTTGCCGCCCCAGTCGATGCCCTCGGGATAGCGGACGATCGACACACCGGAGTGCAGGATGTGGTTCTTGGCAGCGTTCGTGCCGTGCGGGATGGCCAGGAAGCTGCCCATGTACGTGGACACCGATTCCTCGCGCTCATGCATGGCGTGAATGTAGCCCATGTCCACGGCGCCGCGGTCCAGCAGGAGCTTGCCTGCTTCGTCGATGGCCGAGTCACGATCCGTCGCGGTGCCGGTGAGGATCACGCTTTCGGGGAGCAGGACATCCTTGCCCCCGACGACGGCTGGCTGGGCCGCGTGGGCACCGGCGGCCGGTTCGGCAACCGCCGTCGAGCCCTCAGCGCCGGATCCGGCGTTGCTGCTCTTGACCAGTTCCACAATCTCCTCGTACCGGGGACTATTCATGAAGTTGTCCACGGAGACGTGCACGGCGCTGGAGGTGACCGGACGCGCGCGTTCTGTCAGGTCCTGGTGCGTGACCACGACATCGTAAGTGTCGCTGAGGTTGGCAATGGCCGAATTGGTGACCTTGACGTCCGGGAAACCGGCTGCCTTGATCTTGTTGCGCAGGACCGAGGCACCCATCGCGCTGGAGCCCATGCCGGCGTCGCACGCGAACACGATGTTCTGGATAGGACGGGTCAGGACGGCGGTACCGCCGCCGGCGCCCAGGAGGGTGGAGGAAACGGAGCTCTTTTTGCCCTTGAGTTCTTCCATCCTGGACGTTGCCTGGCCCAGCGCGTCCACATCGGTGGTCTTGCTGGTCCGCAGGATCACGGAGGCGATCAGGAAGGACACTGTGGCTGCGAGGAGCACGGACAGGGCGACACCGAAATAGCTGTCTTTCGCTGTCGCGGCAAAGACGGCGATGATGCTGCCAGGGGCTGCCGGCGAACGCAAGCCCGCGCCGGTGACCACCAAGGTGAAGATGCCGGTCATGCCGCCCGCGATCGTGGCGAGGATGAGGATCGGCTTCATGAGAATGTACGGGAAGTAGATCTCGTGGATACCGCCGACAAACTGGATGAGCGCGGCGCCGGGAGCGGATGCCCGTGCCAGGCCCTTGCCGAAGAACATGTAGGCGAGCAGGACGCCGACGCCCGGGCCGGGGTTCGCCTCGAGCAGGAACAAGATGGACTTGCCGTTTTGCAGCGCTTGTTCCGTACCGAGCGGAGTGAGGATGCCGTGGTTGACCGCGTTGTTGAGGAACAGGACCTTGGCGGGTTCGATGAAGATGCTGGTCAGCGGCAGGAGTCCGTTGTGGACCAGGAACTCGACGACGTTGCTCGCGCCGTCGCTGAAGGCCTTAACAACCGGACCGATCACCAACATGCCGAAGATGGCCAGTGCGGCACCGACGATGCCTGCGGAGAAGTTGTCGATCAGCATCTCGAAGCCCGGCTTGACCCGGCCCTCCCACACTTTGTCGAGCTTCTTCATGATCCAGGCCGTGAGCGGGCCCATGAGCATGGCACCGATGAACATCGGAATATCCGTACCCACAATCACACCCATGGTGGCGGCGGCTCCAACCACGCCGCCGCGGATGCCATGGACCGCCCGGCCGCCGGTATAGCCGATCAGCAGCGGCAACAGGTACGTGATCATGGGGCCCACGAGTTTGGCCAGGTCCGCATTGGGGAAGAACCCTGCCGGGATGAACAGGGCGGTGATGATGCCCCATGCAATAAAGGCCCCGATGTTGGGCATGATCATGCCCGAGAGGAACGTTCCGAACTTTTGGACACCAACGCGCACGCTGGTGCGCGGTTTCGCAACTGACGCTGTTGCCATTGTGTGAATTCCTAACGTGAGTCCCGCATCAATGCGGAATCAGTCGATATCTATCGAAGGAGGACAGCTCTAGGAGCTGCTGGAGATTCGGTGAAGCCATTCAAGGAACAGCTTCAGTTCCGAACTGGATAGCTGGTCTGAATGCGAGGCTTGGAGTGCCGCATTCAGCGCGATTGCCGCAACAACAACGGACGACTTGCCGGAGTCGTCTGCTGCGGCGCCACGGGCTGTTTCCGTGGACACGGCGAAAATCATGGAATCCCGGGTCATGGTGGAGAGTTCGAGGTTCCGGTCTTCCAAAGGCTCTGCGATGAGCATGAGCGTGACGCCAACGTTGGCCGCCAGGATGCTTCTGGCCGCCTCACGCGGGGGTACGTTGATCTGCCCGGCAATGGCCGCCTTGCTCAGCATCTCCTCCAGAAGCGACTCGGCATCAGCCACGATGGCCGGCCTGCTTTCCGGACGGATGTTGCCGAACATCACCAGGTAAAGGTGCGGTTGGGTAAGTCCGAACTGGACGTGGTTGTCCCACATCCGGCGGACATCCTCCAGGGGGACCCCGGAGGGTGC
This sequence comes from Arthrobacter sp. FW306-1B-G06A, assembly GCF_058781765.1. Classification (NCBI taxonomy): domain Bacteria; kingdom Bacillati; phylum Actinomycetota; class Actinomycetes; order Micrococcales; family Micrococcaceae; genus Arthrobacter; species Arthrobacter sp. FW306-1B-G06A. Next base: position 23,389 of record NZ_JBYSXB010000009.1, read on the forward strand.
GAAGTCCCGCTCTCCCGCCACGTACTCCTCGAAGCCGGCTGCAACGACGGCGTCGAACAGCCCCTCCTTGTCGCCGAAGTGGTGGTAAAGCGTGGGCGCCGTGACGCCGGCAAGTTTGGTGATTTGGCGCGTAGAGACCGGCGACCCATCCGAATTCGCCAGCAACTCGGCAGCTGCACGGAGCAGCCGAGTTTTGGGCGGAAGCTGGTCATCGAAACTCATAGCCGCTACCCTAGCACCTATAGCAACGCTATATGAAGTGAGTCACAGGAGATTTTTTCGGACCTCGAGGCGCCGCAGCCGGTGGGTCCGATCCGAGAGCAGGAACAGAGGATTTCAGTGCAGAATTTCCAAGGAGTAGGCGTTAGCCCGGGCCGCGTCATTGGCACTATCCGTCAGATGCCCAAACCAGTCAGCGAACCGCCGTCGGGCGAGAAGCTAGCGGCATCCACCACCGCGGAAGACGCCGTCGCGGGCCTCAAAGCGGCGGCACAGTCGGTCCACGACGAACTCAAAGCACGCGCGGACAAGGCCAGCGGCGACGGCAAGGCCGTGCTGGAAGCCACCGCGCTCATGGCCAAGGACACCATGCTCCTGAAATCGGCCACCAAGCTCATCAACAACAACGGCAGCTCCGCCGAACGCGCCATCTGGGAAGCCGGCGCCTCCGTGTCCGAAATGCTCCACAACCTGGGCGGATACATGGCCGAGCGCGCCACCGACGTCCTGGACGTCCGCGCGCGGATCGTCGCCGAACTTCGCGGAGTCCCCGCCCCAGGGATCCCGGCGTCGGACACTCCGTTCATCCTCGTGGCCGAAGACCTCGCTCCCGCCGACACCGCAACGCTGGACCCCGCCGTCGTGACAGCACTGGTCACCTCGGGCGGCGGACCGCAGTCCCATACGGCGATCATCGCGCGCTCGCTCGGCCTGCCCGCGGTCGTCGCGGCCCGCGGTGTGGACGAAATTCCTGACGGCGCAGAAGTCTTTGTGGACGGCGCAGCCGGCTCACTCTCCCTCGAACCCAGCGAAGAACAGCGCGCGGCCGCCCTCGCATGGGTCGAAAACGCCGCCACTCTGGCGGTCTTTGACGGAAACGGCACGACGGCGGACGGCCACTTGGTGCCCCTCCTCGCCAACGTCGGCGGCGCCAAGGACGCTGCCGCGGCCGCCGCGCTCGGCGCGCAGGGCGTGGGCCTTTTCCGCACCGAATTCTGCTTCCTGGAACGCGACACCGAACCGACGGTGCTGGAACAGGCCGCCGCGTACAGGGGCGTGTTCGACGCTTTCCCGGGCAAAAAGGTTGTACTCCGCACCCTCGACGCCGGCGCCGACAAGCCCCTTCCCTTCCTCACCGACGCCACCGAGCCCAACCCTGCCCTCGGTGTGCGCGGCTACCGCACCGACTTCACCACGCCCGGTGTTTTGGACCGCCAGCTCGAGGCCATCGCCATCGCTGCCGACGAAACAGAAGCCGAGGTGTGGGTCATGGCACCCATGATCTCGACCGCCGCCGAGGCCGCCCATTTCGCGTCGATGTGCGATGCCGCGGGAATCAAGACGCCCGGCGTGATGGTGGAAGTTCCCTCCGCGGCATTGACCTCGGCGTCGGTCCTCCGACACGTGGGCTTCGCGTCCCTCGGCACCAACGACCTCACCCAGTACGCCATGGCCGCCGACCGGCAACTCGGACCCCTCGCCGAACTCAACACCCCGTGGCAGCCCGCCGTCCTGCGCCTCGTCCAGCTGACAGTGGCGGGCTCGGCGGAAGAAGGCAACGGCAAACCCGTTGGCGTCTGCGGTGAAGCTGCCGCGGACCCGGCCCTCGCCGTCGTACTCGTTGGCTTGGGCGTGTCCACACTGTCCATGACCGCCCGCTCGCTGGCCGCCGTCGGAACCGTGCTCAAAACGGTGACGTTGGAACAGGCACAGGAGCTCGCCAGACTGGCGCTCAGCGCACCCGATGCGCTTGACGCGAAGGCCTGGGTCCGCGCCAAACTGCCGATCCTCGAGGAACTCGGGCTCTGAGCCCAGCCGTACTGCCCCCTACCTGAACACAAGGAGAAACCATGCCCGAACGCACCGCCACCATCGCCAGCCGCTCCGGACTGCACGCCCGTCCGGCGGCGATTTTTGCGGAAGCCGCGGGGGAATCCCCGGTTGAAGTGACCATCGCGATGGCCGGTTCGCCTGCCGATGACGCGCTCGACGCCGCCAGTATCCTTTCGCTCATGACGCTCGGCGCGGGGAAGGGCGACGTCGTCGTGCTTCGGGCCGAGGGCGACGGCGCCGACGCTGCCCTCGATTCCCTGGTGACACTGTTGGAAACGGACCTCGACGCGGAGTAGGCGCCTCCCCCTCAAACGCTCGCTCACATATGGTGGCTTCCCGCCAGACGCTCGCTCACATATGGTGGCCTCCCGCCAGACGCTCGCTCACATACGGTGGCTTCCCGCCAGACGCTCGCTCACCGTTGATTGGCGAGCGAGCGTCCGGGATTTTGGGCTCATATCTGAGCGAGCGTCTGGGGGGCCGCGCCGGGGGCGGGGGATACCGTTTTAGGCGAAGGCGGAGATGCCCGTGATCGAGCGTCCGATGATCAACGCTTGGACAGTCTCTGTGCCTTCATAGGTATGGATGCCCTCTATGTCGGCGAAGTGCCGGGCCACGCGGTTGGCCAACAAGATCCCGTTGCCACCGAGCAGGTCGCGGGCGTTCGAGGCGATGCTGCGGGCAGTGCGAGTGCAGGTGAACTTCGCGAGCGCCGCCTGCGCGGGAGTCAGCACGCCCTCTTCGTCCAGCTTGGTCATCTGCATGACCATGAGCTGCATGGTGGCGAGCTCCGAATGCATCCGGGCAAGTCGCTCCTGCACAATCTGCGAAGCGGCCAGTGGGCGGCCGAACTGCCGGCGTTGGGCCGCGTACTGCACCGCGGTTTCGTAACAGGCAGTGGCGTGCCCGACGGCGGACCAGGCCACTCCCAGCCGGGTCGCCAAGAGCACCCGGGCTGTGTCCTTGAAACTCCGGGCACCCGGGAGCGCGTTTTCCGCCGGGACGAAGACATCCTCAAGGCGGATGTGTGCCTGCCAGATTGCCCTGAGTGACAGCTTGCCGTCAATGGTCGTGGCGGAGTACCCGGGGGAATCCTGGGGGACGAGGTATCCGTGAACCTGCCCGTCGTCGCCACGGGCCCAGACGACGGTCAGCCCGCCGATTGAGCCGTTGCCGATCCATTTCTTTTCACCGTTGAGCACATAGCCGCCATCGACGGCGGTCGCAGTCGTCTCGAGTCCCACCGAATCGGAACCGTGCGCGGGCTCGGTCAAGGCGAAAGCGCCATATTCCTCGGCCCGGGAAAGCGCGGGAAGCCAACGGTCCTGCTGCTCTGGGGAACCGCATTCCGCCACGGACCGCAAAGCCAAGCCGCCCTGGACAGCGACCACCGTGCCGATGGAGCCGTCCCCGCGGCTCAGTTCCATGGTGACCAGTCCGGCGGCGGTTTTGCTCATGGCCGGGAACCCGTCGACGTTGATTCCGTCGCGCAGCAGATCAAGTTCACCCAGGCGCTTCACCAGATGGAGCGGATACTCCGCGCGCTCCCAGTACCCCGCGATGACCGGGAGCACGTCGTCCTGGACAAAGGTCCGAGCGCGGTCCCAGTAGGCGCGGTCTTCGCGGCTAACGTCCTTGAAGACGGACGCCGGGTCCGGGTCCAGGGATTCGTTCAGGACATACTCGGGCTCCATGGTGCCGGCCGGAAAAGCTGCGCCGACCGGGAATATGGCATCCAGTTCCTCGGAAGCGCTGTTGGACATCGTCGTCATGGGGGATCCTCGCTCGGGGTTGCGATCTACGACTCCCAGCATGCGCTGACACTCAGTTTCATGTCAAGGAACTCAGTTCCACCATGGATTCTGCTGGATCGAACTAAGCCAGGGCGTCCCGAACCGCTTGAAGGATCCGTTCTGTACCCGCTGCCGGATCGAGGACAGCAACCACGACGGCGGGCCGGCCGCCTGGCGCGGACGCGGCACCGGCTGCGTCGCTACCCGCCTCGCCGGTTGAAACATGGGCGAAAGTGTCCGCCAACGCGCCCAATTCACGCCCGAGCCGCGCGGCCAGCTCTTCGGCTTCAGCTTCCCGCACATTGCGCTCCGCATCCGCCTCGCGTTCGCCAGCAGAAACCGCCCGCAGCCATTGGCGCAGGACGCTGTTGTGCACAGCAACCACCGACGCGGCAAAGGCCACGGCCGTGACCTCGCGGCTTTCGCCCTCGGGCAGCGCGGAAAGAAGATGATTCCGGAAAGCCCGTTGATAGCGATGCGTCATGACCAGTTCACGGTCACGAAGAGCCGGCACTTGATGCAGAAGCTCGTAGCGGGCGAGGGAGGTTCTCCAGTTGCCCACATGGTGGCCAAAAACCAAGAGCGCGGCATCCACGACGGCACGCAACGGATCCGCCGTCGTCCGCGCAAGGAGGTCCTGGACCCGCGCCAGAATACGGTCGTGATCAGCGAAAACAATGTCCTCTTTGGAGCCGAACTTGCGGAAAAGCGTGCTCCGGCTGATCCCTGCGGCATCGGCAAGATCGTCCACGGAGGTCGCGTCATAGCCTTGCCGCACCAGTAGATCGATTGCCGCGGCCACGGCGAGCGCGGGATCCGGATTGGCGGGGTAGTTGACCATAGGCGTGAATCTAACACGGCGGCGTAACCGCACAGCCTTGAGCGCGGCTAGGCTTCTGCCATGGCATTGATAGCTCCCCGCGTGACGCCTGGCTTGCCCGCGGACGACGCCCGTAACCTGGCGCGCTCACTCCAGGACAGCAACGACATCACCGTCTTCGTGGATGGCACGGTCCACCGGCTGCCGGATGAGGCGAGGGACGCCGTCGTCGACCTCCTTGGCAGGCTGGGCCGAGGTGAAGCTGTGACCGTGAGCAGCGTCGAGGAAATGCTCACGACGTCGAGAGCGGCCGAACTCGCGGGAATCTCGCACACCTACCTGCGGAACATGACTGACCGTGGCGAAATCCCGGTGGAATACCGCGGCACGCATCGGCGCATCAGGCTCGCGGACATCATGGCGTGGCTGGAAACCCAGAAGAAGACGGCCGCGGCGGAAGAGGAAAGCAACAAGTAGAAAAGCTACGCGAGGGCGGCCTTGAGCGCAGCGTGGACCCAATCCCGGTAGCGGTCCAATCCCCAGGCGAAGTCCAGCACGAGTGACCGGTAGGTGTCCGGATGACCCACCGACCAGATCACGGCAGCGGCTTGCTCGTCGCTCATGCCGGAGCTCAGTGCCCCGCGCCGCCTGAGCGCGGCCGCAGCTTCCGCATAGTTCCGTAGCCGGGTTTCGGCCCGGTCCCGCTCCACTTTTGCGGCTTCGGCGTCGACGGCGGAGGCCTGCCGCATGACGGTGAACAATTGGGTGCTCCGCGGATTCACCTCGGCAAACCAGTCGGCCAACAGCGCCAGGACCGCTCCGGCGTCGGCGGCTGCGGCAGTCCGCTCGCGCATGGTCTCCGGCACGGTGCGAGGAGCATCCGGACCCGCAGCCGTCGCGTCGACCACGGCGGAGAGCAGCGCAGCCTTGTTGCCCACGGAGTTGTAGATGGTCTGGACGGCCACACCTGCTTGCTCGGCAACGGCCCCGATAGTGGTGGCCACATACCCTTTGCTCAGAAACAGCTGACGGGCGGCCTCCACCACGGCAGCTTTGGTTGCGACAGCTTGAGCTAAGCGCCTGTCATTGTGCCGGATTTCCACGAAAAAAGAATATCATTCCAGTTAGTGGAATGCTATTCTAGTGACCTCGGACACCTCAGGAGGCTTCGCGATGGACAGCAATGAGGCAGTGAACACGGTAATTGTGGGCGCCGGGCAGGCGGGCCTCGCCACCGGATACCACCTGAAGAAGCACCGGCAAGATTTCCTCATCCTGGACTCGCAGGCCCGCGTCGGCGACGTGTGGCGGAGCCGATGGGATTCCTTGCGTCTCTTCACCCCGGCGCAGCACGATTCCCTTCCCGGCCTGCCGTTTCCAGCCGCCCGGGGGACCTTTCCCGGCAAAGACGCCATGGCCGAATACCTCGAGAATTACGCCACGAACTGGGAACTCCCGGTACGCCATGGCGCCCGCGTCGTCGGCATCGAGCGGGAGGACGGCCGGTTCCGGGTGCAGTCGAGCACCGGGTCGATCCTGGCGAGAAACGTTGTTGTTGCCACGGGCCCGAATACACAGCCACGGGTCCCGGCGTTCGCCAGGGATCTCGATCCCGGCATCCACCAACTGCACGGAGCGGAATACTCCAACCCGGACTCAATTCCGCCCGGAGATGTCCTGGTGGTCGGCTCCGGCACCTCCGGCGTCGAAATCGCCTTGGAGCTCGCACTCACGCACCGCACCTACATCGCAGGAAACCCTCCGTTCCACATTCCAGGCCCCGTGACGCGATACGCCGGCGGGCTTTGGTGGCTCTTCATCCACAAGGTGCTGAACAGATCCACCCCTATCGGCCGCAAGGTCGCGCTCGGGTTCACCCAGCACGGCGCGCCACTGATCCGGACCTCAACGCGGGAGCTCGACGCCGCGGGAGTCACCCGCCTACCACGCCTGAAGGGCACGCGCGATGGCCAACCCCTGACCGATGAAGGTCACGCGATACCGGTGTCCACGGTCATCTGGGCTACTGGTTACCAACCGGACTTTGGCTGGATCCAAGGACTTCCCACGGATGGGGACGGCTGGCCGCTCACCCTCCGGGGCGCCGTGGAACAACTCCCAGGACTGTTCTTTGTGGGCATGCCCTTCCAATACGGGTTGACCTCCGGCCTCGTGGGTGGGGTCGGCCGCGACGCCGAACACGTCGCGGGACTCATCGCCGGCCAGGCCGGGCAAAAACGGGTCACCGCGCCCGTTATTCAAATGTGACTTTGCATGCCGGCTGTTGTAACGTCGAGGGGCGACCCAGTCCCCAGCCGGGCCGCTTCCGGGTTGACGCCGAGCTCTGCCGCAACCCGGAATCCGCCAGACCCGCGGCAGAGACGGGGGACCCAGAGTCTCCGGGCCCACTTCAGGCCCTTGGGGTGAAGCCGCCACGCGCGGCCGGACGGCCTCGTCCGAACCCGACAGCTAACCTCGAAGGCGTTGAGAGGCAATCACCATGTCCCCAACCATGGATCAGCCTCGCCGTGCCCAAGTGGCGGGCGAGAGCACCAAACCAACCGGACGTCGTCGGGCCACAGACAGCGAACCGTTCATCGCTGCGCCGGCTTCCGAACCTTTGAGTTCGACGGCGGCGCCCACCCCCACGGCAACACCGACGACGGCGGCGCCCACCACGCGCGCGGCCGCCCGGGCGGCCGAACGGAAGCGGGCCTCCGAAGCCAGCGAAACTGCGGCCATACAAACAGTGCCTGCTGCGGCGGCAGAACCTGCCACCGCGGCCATACCGACGGTGTCTGCTGCGACCTTGGCTCGCGCGACAGCAGAGTCGGCCAAAACCGAGAACGCAGCCACAACGGCACTTCCCGCGGCAACCCGCGCCGGCGCCGGTCCGGCGCCCCTTACCGGTTCCTCCTTCAGCCGTGAACCACACGCCGTCCTCAAGAAGGCCGCCGCCGTCCGGACGATGAGCAACCGAATGGCAGTGGTGACAGGTGCCCTAGGCATCTTGTTGGCCGCCGGCTCCCTGGGACAAGCCCTCGAGTTGCCCTTCTTCGGCCAGGAATCCCGCGCCCAGGACGCTGCCAGCGCAGACAGCCAGGACTCCACGCAATCCAGCGCTCCTTCCACGACGCCAAGCACCTCCCCCAGCGCTGCGGGATCACCTTCGGCAGCTACCCCGAGCGCCAAGTCCGGCCAGGCCGGGGACCCGGCGCAGCATTCGCCGCAAGGACCGGCAGCTGTCGAATCGTCGAGCGTCCCTGCACCATCGATCTCCGTTCAGGTTCCGGCCCTCCCGTCAGCGCTGCCCCCAAGCCTCACCCCGGCGCCTGTTCCTTCCACCCCGGTTCCGGCCCAGCCTGCGCCGGCTCCCAGCCCCGGTCCGACCGGACCCGCTAGCCCAACCCCGACACCGGATCCGACGGATCCAGCGTCTCCGACTCCCGCACCCACAGGTTCTTGGAAGCCGCTGACCCCGGCCAGCCCCACACCGACGCCACCGCCTACCCAACCGGGCGTCGATCTTGGGTCGATTCTGGACGCAGCAACCAAGGCACTGCAGTGAGGATGGGAGGGCATCGAGCATTTGCCGTCGAGTGGCACGGACGATGCTGCCGGAACACCCGGACGCAGATGATTCAGCACCGCCCGGACCGCTGGCGCTGCAGCCTTCAGTTGAGGCAGTTCAACAAGTAGGCCAGCGCGGTTTCCGGTACCTGCGCTTCAAATCCGCGGTCGGCCAGCCCAGCGGCGCGCCTTGAGCGTTGCGTGGAGTTCGAGCCGGGTGGCGCCATTCAGCGGATCCGCTCCGATAAGCTGGCGGACCCTGGCCAGTCGGTTGTAGATGCTGCTGCGGTGCAGGTGGAGCTTCGAGGCCACATCCTGAACGGAGCCGTCGCTGTCGTAAAGGAGTTCGAGCACGGGCAGCAGCTCGCCGTTGCGGTCGGCGTCCTCGATCTCCTGGAATTGCACGGAACCCGAATCGTCCCACCCCCCGGGCGCCTGTAGCCGTTCGAACAACTGGTAGATCCCGGCCGAGCGGCTGTCCACGAGCTCGCCGAGCGGAGGATCGACGGCGGCAGCCTGGGCCGCGAGCTTCGACTGCCGGTACGCCCGGCCCAGTTGGCGAATAGCCGAAAACGGCTCGCTGATGCCAAGAATGACGCGGTCCACTTTTCGGCCGGCACGCTTGGCGAGTTCCAGCTGATAGTGGACCAGGACCTGGGCATGCTCTGCCCGTCCGCCCGTTTCGCGGAACAACAGGACCGAGTGCGTCTCAGTCCCGGCGCTGAAAAGCACGGAATCGACCCCGATAGTGGCCTGCAGTGCGACGGAACGGTGCGTCAGGGTCGCCGCGATCGGATCAGAGACGCCGCCACTGTCCGCAGCATCGAGCACGGTCACCAGCTGCCACGGTCCCCTGCCTTGGATCTCCTTCCATCCCGCCACGGCCGCCACCGCGTTGGACTCGCCTTGGCATGCAGCGAGGAATTCCTGCTCACGGCGGCGCCGGAACTCCGATTCCGCCGTGTTGGAATCGAGCAGCAACCCCGCGAGGAGGTCCAACTCGTCCCGGACCCCCGGCAGCTCGGCGAGTATCGCCGTCGCGGTCTGCTCGTCAAGGTCCTGCTGGACCCAGAGGTATCCCACACGGAATCCGCGCACCAGCAACGGGACGCAAACCCGCCCGACCATCCCGAGTTCTTCATTGGCTGGTACGACGACGGGACGCACCGCGGTTGCGATGCCGTGCGAGAGCTGCCAGGCGCTGACGTCCACCGGGACACGCTTGCTGAGGAGGAAATTCACGCGCACGCGGTCGGCGTGGGACTGGTTGGAGCTGTAGGCGAGCAGCACGCCGTCGAGGTCTTCCAAGGAGAGGCCGCGGCCCAACTTGAGTGCTACGTCCTCGACGATTTTCTCCACGTCTTGCTGCATGGAGAAAACACTACTTTGCCCCACGAACATCAGGCGACACCTGACGCCCTCAATATCGACAAATGTCGAGTCGAAGGCGGCAAAAACCGCGGAATTCCGGGGAAGTCGGCAACCGTGACGATCGCCTTTCCTGTCGGCTGGCTCACAGCGGATTTATTCTGGAAGCACAGTCCCCCGCAGAGAAAAAGGCCGTTGAAGCCTTTCGAAGATGGAGCCCAAAATGATCATCGGTGTCCCCAAAGAGATCAAGAACAACGAATTCCGCGTTGCCATCACGGCCGCGGGCGTTCACGAGTTCCGCACCCACGGCCACACCGTTCTGGTGGAACGGGGCGCAGGCCTGGGCTCCGGTATCACGGACGAGGAATACTCGGTTGCCGGCGCTGAGATCGTGGCGGAGGCCGACGACGTCTGGGCACGCGCTGACATGGTCATGAAGGTCAAGGAACCGATCAAGGCCGAGTACCACCGCTTCCGCAAGGGCCTGATCCTCTTCACCTACCTGCACTTGGCCGCCGAGGCCGAGCTGACCCAGGAACTCATCAACTCCGGCGTCACGGCCATCGCCTACGAAACCGTCCAGGACGGCCGCGCGCTGCCTCTGTTGGCACCCATGTCCGAGGTTGCCGGCCGCCTGTCGGTCGTCGTCGGCGCTTCCTCCCTCATGGCTCCGGCCGGTGGCAAGGGTGTGCTGCTGGGCGGCGTACCCGGCGTCCGCCCGGCCAAGGTTGTTGTCCTCGGCGCCGGTGTTGCCGGTACCAACGCCGCCGCCATGGCCTTGGGCCTGGGCGCCGACGTCACCATCCTGGACATCAACATCAACCGCCTCCGCGAACTGGACGCCCTCTACCAGGGCCGCCTGAAGACGGTCGCCTCCAACGCATACGAGATCGAGAAGTCCGTGGTCGACGCCGACCTCGTCATCGGTTCCGTGCTGATCCCGGGCGCCAAGGCCCCCAAGCTGGTCACCAACGAGCTGGTTTCCCGCATGAAGCCCGGCTCCGTGCTGGTGGACATCGCAGTGGACCAGGGCGGCTGCTTCGAGGACACGCACCCCACCACGCACCAGGAACCCACGTACAAGGTCCACAACACGATCTTCTACTGCGTCGCCAACATGCCGGGCGCCGTTCCGAACACCTCCACCTACGCCCTGACCAACGTCACCCTGCGCTACGCGGTGTCACTGGCCAACCTGGGCGTCAGGGCCGCATTCGACCGCGACCCCGCACTGGCGGCCGGACTCAACATCGCGGCAGGCAAGGTCACGCACCGCTCGGTTTCCGAGGCGCACAACCTGCCCCTCGTCGCCGACTGGCACAACCTGGTCTCGGCATAGTTTCCTCTCCGCCCCTCACCGGGGCGGCTTAGCGATCACGACTGCGGGGTGCGGCTTCCACGGGAAGCGGCACCCCGCCGTCGTGGTCCCCACCGACGCTCGCTCACTTATGTGGGGTTCTTGCGGGACGCTCGCTCGCTTTTAGGGCATTTTGGCCCGACGCTCGCTCAGATCTTCTGAGCGAGCGTTGAAGGTATCAGGCGTATTGGTGAGCGAGCGTCGGGTGAAAATAGGCCAGATCTGCAGGAGCGTCTAATGGAGTACCCCCGGCCGCCTGAGCGGCTCGTCCGAGCACGACGCCGGACACTCCACGACGCCAGTTACGGCTTGACCGGGCTGCCCGGAAGAATCTCGGACGGAACCGGTTGGGGCAACGGCAGCGTGGGCGTTGGGACCTCCGGCGTCGGGATCGTAATTGGCCCCGGGCGGCCCTTTGCGATGTCGTGCAATCCATTACGCGGATCCGACTCGGACCCCGGAGCGGTAGTGCCGGGAGTCGCGTGCGGCGAAGGATGCGCGGTGTTTTGGGCCCCAGGCGCAGAGGACTCCGGAGAGGGCGATCCGGGAACGTTTGTTTCCCGGGTGGGCATAGGGACCGGCTCCTGGCGGGTTCCGTGCTGTTGTGGAGCGTTGCCGCCCGATCCAGGGGTGAGCTGCGAAACAACGGATCCCACCACGGCGCCCAAGTGTTCGATCGTTCCCGGAATGCCGCCGTCGGACGCAGCCGCGGCGGTAGCTCCGGCGGCAAGGGAAGCCGCAACGGCAAGAGCCGCAATGCCGGCACGGCGCTTACGACGGCGACGAGCGGCCAGTTCATCAACAGGGGTGGCCGCGGCGCGGGCTAGCGGGGTTGTGGCCGCGACAGGAGCAGCCGCAACGCCCGCAGGTGCCATCAAAGCCTGCACAGCCGCCGATGGCTGCGGCCGGGTGCTCGCAAGGGCGCGCAGTTCCAGCAGCTCGGTCCGGATCTCGTACGCTTCGTCGAGCCCGGCTTCAGCAAGCAGGCGGTCAACGCCTTGCTCGCCGAAGGATGCGGATTTTTCGCTCATGATGTGCCATTCCTTAGTAGTGCACGTTCTCTCAGTGCACTCAATGCCCTGCGCTGCAACTGCTTCACGGCTCCTTGGGACTTGCCCATGATGTCCGCTGTTTCTTCCAACGAAAGGTCCGCCACGACCCGTAGTGCCAGGACCTCCCGGTAGTCGGGATTGAGGTCCGCCAGTAGCTCGGTTACACCCAGGCCTGCGCCATGCCCGAATGCCTGGTCCTCGGCCGAAGGCGCGCGCCGCGAATCCAGATCGGATTCATAGGGCGCGGAATCAGGGGTGCGTTCCCGCTTCCGGTAGTGATCCACCATTCGCGCGTGCGCTATGGAGAAGAGGAGGGTCTTGGCTCCCTGGAGACCTCCGCGGAGGGAATCCAGTTTGGGATAGAGGGCCAGGAACACGTCCTGGGTAACTGCTTCCGGATCGTCTACGCCGCGGGCTCGCAGGTATCCAAACACCGGTCCGGAAAATTCGTTGTAGGCAGCCGTGAAGAGCAGGGCGGGATCTTCCTCGTCCGCCTGCAAATATTCGTCAGCCAAAGGGTCAAGCACCCGCGACCCCTCCATCCCACGCAGCACGGTCATCGTCCCTGGCCTAGGAAATGACCACTGCCGCCGTCTGTTGCGTCGCGGGGCTCCTTGTCATTTAGCCAAGGAGCCCCGCCGTTCAAGCGTAGCCGCAGTGTTACGGGCTGACAGAATCGGACGGCACGTGCACCGGTGCGGTCGGCACAGCCGGGACGGCCGGTACAGCAGGAACGGCCGGTGCAGACGGCACGGCGGGAACAGCCGGTACGGCCGGCACTGCGGCGTTTCCATCGGCGTCGGCCTTGGCGGAAGCAGATCCGTCAGCGTTCAGGCCGGCGGCTTTGCCTTCGCTCACGACGGTGGCGCAGTGTGCGTTGACGTTGGCCTCGCCGCCAGCGGCGACTACCAGTGAGGAGTAACCGGGTACCTTGGCGTCAGCCTTCAGGCCGCCGTTGAGGAGGGCGGTGCAGAGGCCGAATGCCTCAGGCGAGGTGGCTTTGGCTGAAGCGGCTGCCGCTGCGGCCTTGGACTTTGCGTCGTCGACGGCGTCCGTGGCCTTGGACTTGGCATCGGCAGCGGCGTCAGTTGCCTTGGACGTTGCCGTCTGGGACGCGTCGGCAGTCTTGGACAGCGCGGACTCGGCTGCTTTGGACGCTACCGGAGCCGGGGCGCCGAGCAGCTCGTGGGCGCTCTTCTGCAGATCGTTGGGAAGTTCTCCGTTGAAGGCTGCGACGCCGGTTCCGCCAACCGCTACAGCTCCGGCAGCGAGGACGCCGGCGGCGATTTTGCTAGTGGCAAGGACAGTGAACAAGGACATGAAACCCTCCGACAAACGTTTTGGGACTACTCCGGCAGCGGCTTTGTCGCTACTGGATGATCAGTGCGGACGTTGCCCACACTCCCCCTACATCGCTGGCGGTCCCGGCGAAGTTACGCCCGATCCAAAAAAACTTTCAGGCGAGTGTCCGGGCCTGCTCAATCAGCTTGAGTACCTCGACTGGCCCGGCCGGATCCACGGGGAGCGGCAAAGCGGAGGCGGCACCGCCGTCGGCGATCTTCTCCGCAAGGATCCGGTAGAACTCCTGGTAGGCGCCGCGCTCGGTGGGTACCGTGGTCCGCACGCCGTCGATTTCCAGGGTGCCGTAGTGGTGCGGATCGTCGACGCCGTAGGCGCCATCCGTGGGCCGGCCGCCCGCCACGATGAACGGTTCCTGGGGGTCGATTCCGAACTTCACGAATCCACCCTTGCTCCCCAGGATGCGGAAGCGCGGTGCGTGAAGCTGGCTGTTGACGTTCATGGCGACGTGGCTGAGCACTCCGGAAGCGTGTTGAAGGACCAGGAAGACGTCGTCGTCGGCTTTCTCCCGGGGCCTTCGGGCAAGGATTTCGGCATGGATGACTTCGGCGGGACCGAACATCTGGAGGGCAAGGTCAAGCAGGTGGGTTCCCAGGTCGAAGAGCAGCCCACCGCCGTCGTCGGCCGTGGCGCCGGCCTTCCACGCCTTGCTGATTTCGGGCGCCCACCGTTCCATTGACGCCTCGCAGCGCATCACGACGCCCAGCGTCCCGGCGTCGAGCAGCTTCTTCACGGTGAGGGCGTCGCCGTCCCAGCGGCGGTTTTGGTAGACGGTGAGCACACGGCCCAGCTTCGCGGCCAACTCGATCAGCTCCTGCCCCTGCGCGCTGGTCACCGCGAACGGCTTGTCGACGACGACGTCGAGCCCGGCTACCAGCGCGGCTTTCGTGAGCGGGTGATGGGTCGCAGGCGGCGTGCCGAGCACCACGAGGTCGAGGTCACCGGCAAGCGCCAAGACGTCTTCCGGACTGTCCACGACCCTCGTGCCGGGATACCGTTCCTGCGCTTTGGCCTTACGGCCCGCGTCCGAAGTGGCGATGACGTCGAGGGAATACGCGGGATTGGCTGCGATAAACGGCGCGTGAAAGACGCTGCCGGAAAGGCCAAAGCCTACGACGGCGGTACGGATCGGTGTGTGGGTCATGCCGCTACGCTACCGGGCGAAGATGGCCCGGCGAAGGTTATGTCAGCAGTCTTTCAGTAGGCGAGTGACGAGCTCGCGCCACGACGCAGCCAGGCGTTCCGGCGCAACTCCGTGAACTCGGAGGGAATGGAGCATGCGCTCGGGATCCAGGGTGGCGCCGAGGGAAAGAGCCAGAAGCCAAGGATCGCTGTCCAGGCCCGCTTCCCGCAACAGCATCTCGATGTGCCGGTGCCACAACACCACCGGCGGGGCGTCGTGCCGGTTTTGCGGGGAATGTTCCGCCGCGGCACGGGCCAGCTCGCCGTACTCTTCGACATATTTGATACGCGCTTCGCCGAAGGCGATGAGGCGCTCGAGCGGGGGCGCTCCCGGGCCCAGGGGCGGCGGACCGAAGATGAACTCGCGCTGGAATTCCGCCTCAGCATCGCTCAGGAGGGTCATCATGAGTCCGGCCCTGCTGCCGAAACGGCGGAAGACCGTTCCCTTCCCGACGTCGGCCCGGCACGCGAGCATGTCCATCGTGACGGCGTCCACTCCGTGTTCGGCCACGAGATCCCTGGCAGCTTGAAGGAGCCGTTCGCGGTTACGCGCGGCGTCGCTGCGCTCCGGCGGCGTCCCGAAAGGCGAACCGGGCCGGATGGGGATGAGGCTCACAGAAACATTCTAGCCTTGGGAATATTAAGCGGACCGCAGTCCGTTTAGAATCTACGAAGGCAGCAAAAGCCTCCAAAACCGAGCGCCTGCGGCACCGTCCGCGGCCAGACCCAAGGAGTTCCCATGTCCAAGAACACCGTTCTCGCCCTTGTTGGCAGCCTCCGCGCCGATTCCCACAACCGCAAGCTCGCCGAAGCCATCCAGCTCAACGCCCCGGAAAACGTCGAAGTACAGATCCACGGCTCCCTCGGCAACATCCCGTTCTACAACGAAGACATCGACGTCGAAGGCCAGGTTCCGGCCGAAGCCGCAGCCCTCCGCGCTGCCGCCGCCGAAGCAGACGCCATCCTGCTCGTCACACCGGAGCACAACGGCACCATGCCGGCGTCGCTCAAGAACGCCATCGACTGGCTGTCCCGCCCGTTCGGCGCCGGCGCGCTGGCAGGCAAGCCGACCGCCGTCGTCGGTACCGCCTTTGGCCAGTTTGGCGGCGTCTGGGCACAGGACGAGGCCCGCAAGGCCGCTGGCATCGCCGGCGCCAAGGTCCTCGAGGACGTCAAGCTTGCCGTTCCCGGCTCCATGATCCGCTTTGCTGAACTGCACCCGAAGGACGACGCCGAAGTTGTCGAGCAGATCAAGGGCATCTTCGAGCCGTTGACCGCCGTCCAGGAAGACGTCGCAGCCTAGTTCCCCCGCTCGCCGCGAGAACGCCCCCGTCCAGCCGTTGAGGCGTGGGCGGGGGCGTTCTTTGTCGATACGATGGCGGCATGGCCGATTACAACCGCCATCCCGACGTCGATGCCTACCTTGAGGCCCTCCCGGACTGGCAGCGCGCCATCGGAGAGCAACTACGCGATCTCATCCACGAAGCCGAGCCTGAAATCGTCGAAACGATCAAGCGCCGCACCCGGCCCTACTTCGTCCTCGAGGGCAACGTTTGCGCGTTGCTCGCAGCCAAGGACCACGTCAACCTGTTCCTCTACGACGGTGCGATTGTTCCCGACCCGGACAACATCATCACATCGGGTCACGACAACAAGACCGCCCGCATGATCACCTTCCACCAGCACGGGCCGATTCCCCGTGCGCCCCTCATCACCATGCTGCGGCAGATCGCGGCGAACAACCGTGCTGGCGGTTGGCGGAAGATCAAGGGAACGGACTAGCCGGACCTCGCTTCGGAACGGAAGCGCGTCGCCGCGCCGCTACCATTCCGTGACTGAGCTGAGGCCGAACCGTCATGGAAGGAGCGGCCCACACCCGATCGGCCAGCCGTAACGTTGAGTTACAGGCACCAGGAGTGATCAGGGCAAAGCGCGGGGGCTTTCATGCGGGTCGGACGCGGCGTGAAATGCACGACGACGGCGGTCGCCGCGCTGTGCCTATCCCTCGCGCCCTGCCTGGCTGGCTGCGCTTCCCCCGGCGGCACCGATCCGGGCGGCTCACTCTCCACACAACCGGCCTCACCGGGCTCCGTCCAGGTGACGCAGGAGCCGGTAGCTGGCCCGATTCCCATGCCCCTCCCGGCGCCTCCCCCGTATATCAACCCGCCGCCGGCGGCTCCGCGGCCGACCGCTGCGAGCCCGCAGGCGCCCATAGCAGCGCCGGTTCCCGCGCCCCTCCCGACCGCCGGAGAAGCGACTGGGACTTTCGTGTATTTCGTGGCAATCGGCGACGGCGGCAGCCGCGGCGTGCGGTTCGGCTGTGACGACAGCCTCGTGGCCGTCCACGTCACCACCCCTCCCGGCAGCGACCGCTTGGCAGGGGCAATGGCGCAGTTGCTGGCGCCCGACGGCACCGCGTCCCGGGCAGGTTTGTACAACGCGCTCTCGGGTTCCGCGCTGCGCTACGTTTCGGGCTACCTCGACGGCACCACCGCCGTCGTGAACCTGAGCGGTTCACTTCGCCCTGGAGGCGTGTGCGACAACCCGCGGATCGAGACTCAGCTGGCGCAAACCGCGGTGGCGGCTACGGGAGCATCCCAGGCAGCGATCTACATCGACGGGAATGCCCTGGCGGACGTCCTGAGTCTGCGCTGAGGTGGCCAGTCACTCGAAGAGCGCATCCATATCTGCGTAGCTCCGGCTTCCGGCGAGGCCCGACCAGTTCCCGTCGCCAAGAACTTCCATGGCCAGCCTGGAGACCTTCGCGTAGGCCGCCCTGGCAGTACTGCCGCCGATGCTGATCCGCCGCACGCCGACGTCGTGCAGTTCTCCGGGCGACGGCGAACCCAAGCCGGCCAACGCATTGAGCGGTACGCCGATCCGCCGGGAAAGTTCGTGCAGGACATGGAGGTCCGCCAAGCCGGGCACGAATATTCCGTCCGCCCCTGCCCGCTGATAGGCATCCGCCCGGCGCAGCGTTTCCTCATATGCAGTGTCCGGGAACTTTCCAGACCAATAAGTGTCCGTTCGCGCATTGATGAACAGCCGGACGCCCGCGTCCTCGGCAGTCTGCCTGATCAGCGCGATGCGCCTGGACTGTTCAGTGATCTCGCTCAACGGCTGGTCCGCCGAGTCCTCGATGTTGATCCCGACGGCGCCCGCGTCCAGCACCGCTCGAACCGTGGCCTGGAGTTCTTCGTCTGCGCGTCCGTACCCGGTCTCGATATCCGCGGTCACGGGCAAGCGGGTGGCCTTCGCTATCCGGGCGAGCGCCTCCATTGCGAGGTGCCGCGGAAGGTGGTCCCCGTCCCGGTACCCCAGGCTCCAGGAGACAGCCGAGCTGGAAGTCGCCACCGCCGTCGCGCCCGCTTCCTCGACCATCCGCGCAGACGCGGCATCCCACGCATTAACCAGCACCAACGGCGCATGCGGCACGGCATGGAGCTCGTGGAAGCGGAGGGCCTTGGATTCGAGTTCGGGGTGCGTCGTCATTGCTCTATTCCAGCCTTCCTCTGTCCGGACGTAAAGCGCTTCGCACCGCGAATCCAAAAAATGGGATGAAACATCCGTTGCCCAATTGGCAACTCCGGGGAGTATCCTTTCCATGTGACCCACGAAACATTGGACGCCGGGCCTGAATTGCCCGCGGAAGCAATCGACGCAATAGAGCGAGCAGCAACTGCCGCCCACCGCCACGAGGAACTTTTCTCGGAGCGCGCCGCCAACATCAAGCAGTCCGCTGTGCGTGACGTCTTCGACATTTCAATGCGGCCGGGACTCGTGTCCCTCGCTGGCGGAAACCCCTATCTGCAGTCCCTGCCCCTCGAGAAGCTCGGCCAGACCGCGGCCCGCATCATCGCGGAAGAAGGCATGACGGCACTGCAGTACGGCGGCGGTCAGGGCACCGAGGAACTGCGTACCCAGATCTGCGAGATCATGGCCGCGGAGGGCATCATGGACGCCCGCCCGGAGAACGTGGTGATCACCGCCGGTTCCCAGTCGGCCCAGGATGTCGCCACGAAAGTCTTCTGCAATCCTGGCGACGTCGTCCTCGTGGAAAACCCCACCTACGTGGGTGCCCTGAACACCTTCGAGGCCTACCAGGTCCAGGTTGAGACCGTGGACATGGACGACGACGGCTTGGTTCCGGAGCTCCTCGAAGCCAAGATCGCTGAGCTTCAGGCCGAGGGCAAGACCATCAAGTTCCTCTACACGATCCCCAACTTCAACAACCCCTCCGGCATCACGCTTGCTCCGGCGAGGCGTCAGCACATTGTCGATATATGCCGCAATGCGAATATTCTGGTGCTCGAAGACAACCCTTACGGTCTTTTGCGCTTCGACGGCAAGCCGTTGGAACCAATGCGTGCCGCGAATGAGCACGACGTCATCTACATGGGCTCGTTCTCCAAGATCTTTGCCCCGGGACTGCGCATCGGGTGGGCACTGGTACCCGAGCACTTGCAGCGGCGCTTCTACCTGGCTTCGGAAGCCGTGACCCTATGCCCTCCCACCCTGAACCAGATGATCATCTCCGCATATCTTCGGGACTACGACTGGCGCGGGCAGATTGACACCTACCGGGCCCTGTACGAGGAACGCTGCAATGCCCTGCTGGTGGCGCTGGAAGAGCACATGCCTTCCGGGCTCAGCTGGACCAGGCCCGAGGGCGGCTTCTTCGTCTGGGTCACTTTGCCCGACGGCGTCGACACGTATCCGCTGCTCAAGAGGGCAATCGCGGCGGGGGTCGTGTTCATCCCCGGCGCGGCGTTCACGCACTCGGACGAACCATCCAACAAACTGAGGTTGGCTTTCAGCGCAGTGCCACCGGAGTCCATCGCCGAAGGTGTCCGCCGATTGGCGCCGGTTTTGCAAGAAGCCATTGATGTCATCAGCAAAGGAGCAGATATATGAGCGGAATAGTCCTCGTCGGAGTCGACGGCAGCGTAACAGCGAGAAGGGCCGCCGATTCGGCAAAGAATTTGGCGACCGCACTGGGCGCGGAACTCCGCGTCATCACCGCTTTTGAAGGCGCCCACGTGGAGGTCGTCGAAAGCGGAGGGGACAAGTGGATTCTCTCCGACGCCGACGCAGCGGAGAAGGTCGCCAGCAAAGTCGCCGCAGAACTCGCCTCCGAGCAATTGACCACCAGCTACGGGGCCGTCTTCGGCAAAGCCGGAGAGGCCTTGGTCAAGGAAGCCGAACGAGTGGGTGCCCAAGTGATCGTGGTCGGTAACCGCCGTATGCAGGGACTGGCCAGGGTTCTCGGCAGCGTTGCGAACACGGTGGCGCACAACGCGCCGTGCGACGTCTACATTGCCAAGACGGACGAACCGTAGGGAACACGCCGACCCCTGGACTTTGACGGGGATCACGCGTTGTGGTGGGCGGTCTCACCCCGATTTTGGCCGTGCGGCTAGGATGCCGCCGATAAAATTGAAGTGGCCCCCAAGGGCGCGAGCCGCCCATCACATCAACCCGTAGGGGATCCCTTTTGCTTACTCTGCAGCCGCGCCAACGCGTCGGACACGACATTCTGCTCGCCCGCCATGGCAACCACATCAGTTCCATGCGCTTCGACCGGGCGAATGACCGCATCGTGGCACTTCTAGACGACGGCTCGGTAGACAGCGCACCGAACATGATCTCCCCGTTGCTCCAGATGCCGGAGACCTTCCGCAGCATCCTTCGCTCCGACTGGAAATTGTTGCTTGTGGTTGCTTCCGCGATGCTCGCCGTCGGAGCCCTGGCGATGGTGCTGTCATTCGGAATGATCGGCAGCATGAGCGATCAGCAACTGCGCGACCTCGCGCTCAGCTACACGTCCTACTAGCCCGCGGAAATTGCCGAGGCATGGCCGCTGATTTTCCACACGAGGCTGACTGCGGCCAACACCGTGATGCCGCCAATCAGTGCAAGGATCATCGCTGAGACGCTCGTCGGGGCGTGGATGAGAATGAGGACCACCAGCCCCACGACCACGGACACGAGCGCAAGCATCAGCAACGGCGCCCGCTCCTTGCGATCACTGACGTGGTGGTCGCTGAGTTTGCCGAGCCGCACCATGAGCAGGACGTAGGCCAGCGGCAGCACGCAGACAAAGAGCGCCGCCAGGACACCGAACCATATCGTGCCCGGGAAGCCTGGTTCCACCGCAGGGCTCATGAGCAGCAGGACGGATACGACGGCGGGCGGCTGGAAGACTTCGGTCAGGACCCTGGCAACGCGGTGCCGCTCTCCCCTAACGCCGCGCTGCCCGCGCCGCCCGTCCTTGATGCCGCGATGCTCAGTCAAGCAGCAGGGCAGGTTCTTCGAGGATGGATGCTACGTCGGCCATGAAACGGGCAGAGAGGTCGCCGTCCACCACGCGGTGGTCGAACGAACCGCCAAGCGTTGTGATCCAGCGGGGGATGACCTCGCCGTCGAGCACCCACGGCTTTTGCTTGATGGTGCCGAACGCGACGATTGCCACCTCACCGGGGTTGATAATAGGCGTTCCGGTGTCGATGCCCAGGGCGCCGATGTTCGTGATGGTCAGCGAGCCGCCCTGCATCTGCGACGGCTGGGTCTTGCCGGCGCGTGCCGTGCTGGCAAGCTCATTGAGGGCGAGGGCCAGTTCCTTAAGGGAGAGATCCTGGGCATCCTTGATGTTCGGAACCATAAGCCCTCGCGGCGTCGCCGCGGCAATGCCCAGGTTCATGTAGTGCTTGACGTGGATCTCCGCGTTTCCGTTGCCATCGGCGTTCTCCACCCAGGTCGCGTTAACGCTCGGATTGCGCGCCGCGGCCCAAATCACAGCCTTCGAGAGGATCAGCAGCGGCGATACTTTGATGCCCTCAAAGTCCCTGGAGGCCTTGAGCCGCTTGACGAATTCCATGGTGCGGCTGGCATCCACGTCAACGAAGATACTCACGTGCGGCGCCGTGAACGCCGACTCCACCATGGCCTTGGCAGTGGCCTTGCGGACGCCCTTGACCGGGATCCGTTCCACTCGCTGATCCTGCGGCTTCTTGGACGCACCCCAGAACTTGTCTGCTTGGTCCACCTCGGCATCGCGCTGCGACTGGTAGCTGACCAGATCCTCACGGGTCACTTCGCCGCGGGCTCCGGTGGGAACGACGTCGGCCAGGTCAATCCCAAGTTCACGGGCGATCTTGCGCACGGGCGGCTTGGCCAGCACCCGGTTGACGAGGCCACTGACCGTTGCACCGATGCCGGTGAGACCCGGCGCCTGGTTTGCGGATGTCTGGCCTGCGGATGTCTGGCTTGCGGTTGCGGGCTGTTGTGCGGCAACGGGCGGCAGGGCCGGAGCGCTGGGCTCTGCCACCCGCTCGACGGCGGTCTCGACGGCGGCGGGTGCCGCGCTCGGCGCGGCGGCGGGTACCGAAGCAGCACCTTCCGGGCGCTTGCGCGGGCGGCGCTTGACGGCGTCGGCCTTGGGACCGGAGCCAACCAGCGGGCCGCCGGCCGGACCGCCGTCGGACGTTCCGGCGTCGTCGGGCAACTTGCCGTACATCGAGGCTTCGAAGACCTGTTCCGCTGCAGGCGCGGCGGCGGGCGTCGCGGCGGCGGTCGGAGCCGCAGGCTGCTCGGCGAGCGGCGCGGCGGGCGCCGACGCGGGCGCCGACGCGGGCGCTGACGCGGGCGCTGACGCGGGCGCATTGTCCGAAATTCCGATAATCGCGGTCCCTACTTCAACCGTGATGCCTTCGGCAACGAGCAATTCCGCCACGGTGCCGGCATACGGGGACGGCAATTCCACGAGGGACTTGGCGGTCTCGATCTCGCAGATGACGTCGTTGATGGCCACGGTATCGCCGGGCTTGACCTTCCAGGAGACGATTTCCGCCTCGGTCAGGCCTTCGCCGACATCCGGCAGGTTGAATTTCTTAACAGTCACTTAGGTCCTCGATCTCGGCTGGCCCGTCCGCATGGCGGCGGGTGCAATCAGGGGCGGCTAGTAGGCCAGGGAACGGTCCAGGGCTTCGAGGATCTTGTCGATGTCCGGCAAGTAGTCCTCTTCCACCTTCGCCACGGGATATGGCATGTGGAAACCGCCCACGCGGATGACCGGAGCCTCCAGGTGCAGGAAGGCACGCTCACTGATCCGCGCAGCGATCTCGCCGCCGATCCCTCCGAACGTCGGTGCCTCGTGGGCAACGATCAAGCGGCCGGTCTTCTTGACGGAAGCCGTGACGGCGTCGAAGTCGATGGGGGAAATCGAGCGCAGGTCGATCACTTCGATGCTGTGCCCGTCCTCTTCCGCGGCCGCTGCTGCGGCCAGCGCGACCGGTACCAGCGGCCCGTACGCCACGATGGTGGCGTCGGAACCTTCGCGCAGGACGTGCGCTTGGAAGGGGTCCGAAGCCAATCCGGCGTTCTCGGTATCCACCTCGCCCTTGAGCCAGTAGCGGCGCTTGGGCTCGAAGAAGATGACCGGGTCCGTGCAGTCAACGGCCTGCTGGATCATCCAGTAGGCGTCGTGGGCGTTGGACGGGGTGATGATGCGCAAGCCGGCGGTGTGGGCGAACAGTGCTTCCGGTGATTCCGAGTGATGTTCGATCGAGCCGATGCCGCCACCGTAAGGAATGCGGATGACTACGGGGACAGTCAACTTGCCGCCGCTGCGGGAGTGCATCTTGGCCAATTGGGTGGTGATCTGGTTGAACCCGGGGAACACAAAACCGTCGAACTGGATTTCGCAGATGGGACGGTAGCCGCGCAAGGCGAGGCCAATAGCCGTGCCGACGATGCCGGACTCAGCCAGTGGGGTATCCACCACCCGGTCTGCGCCGAACTCCCTGATGAGTCCGTCGGTCACGCGATAGACGCCGCCCAGCGGGCCGATGTCTTCGCCCATGAGCAAGGACTTCGGGTTATTGGTGAGCGAGGCACGCAGGCCTTCGTTGATGGCCTTGGCAATGGTCATAGTGGTCATCAGTTGCCTGCCCCCTCTTCCTCGTTGCCTTCGAATCCGGCGGAGTATTCCTCGAACCAAGCAAGTTCCTCGGCCACCAAGGGGTGCGGCTCGGCATAGACACCCGCGAATGACTCGCGGAAGTTGGGACCCTGCAGGCCTTGCGTGGTGCTGCGGACGTGAGCGGCGAGCTTGTCGCCGTCGACCCTGACTTGCTCAAAGAAAGCTTCGTCGGCGAGGCCCTCGTTGCGGAGGTACTTCTCAAGACGATCCAAGGGATCCTTGCCCCGCCATGAAATCTCCTCGGCGGATTCGCGGTACTTGGTGGGGTCGTCCGCCGTCGTGTGGGCACCAACGCGATACGTGTATGCCTCAATGAGCACCGGACCACGGCCTTCCCGTGCGTGCTCAAGCGCCCACTCGGTGACCGCATGGACTGCGATGACATCGTTGCCGTCAACGCGGATGCCCGGGAAGCCGTATCCCTTGGCCCGGTTGAACAGCGGAACCTTGGTCTGGACCTCGGTAGGGACGGAGATGGCCCAGTGGTTGTTCTGGCAGAAGAACACCACGGGAGCATTGTAGGAAGCCGCGAAGACCATGGATTCGTGGACGTCGCCTTCGGAGCTGGCACCGTCGCCGAAGTAGGCCACCACGGCAGCCTTCGGGTCGTTGGAACCATTGGCTTCCGCAAGCTTCTGGTCGCGCTGGATTCCCATGGCGTAACCGACGGAGTGCAGCGTCTGGGCCGCAAGGACGAGGGTATAGAGATGGAAGTTGTTCTCGGTGGGATCCCAGCCACCATTCGAAATTCCGCGGAACAACTTGAGGAGTTCCGCCAGGTCCACATCGCGGGTCAATGCGACGCCGTGTTCCCGGTACGTGGGGAAGATGTAGTCCTGCCGTTGGGTAGCCCGCCCGGAACCGATCTGGGCGGCCTCCTGGCCGGTGAGGGGAACCCAAAGTGCCAGCTCGCCTTGGCGCTGGAGTGCAGTGGCCTCCTGGTCGAAGCGGCGGACCTTGGCCATGTCGGCATAGAAGCCCCGGAGTTGCTCAGGATCAAGGCGCTTGGCGAAGTCCGAGAAGACTGGATCTGTCCCTAGCTTGCCGTCCGGCCCCAGCAGCTGGATCATCTCGGCAGCGGGATCGCTTGAAGCGCCTCCCGCAGGAGACTGCTGATCCAGTCCCGTTCCGTTGATCCCGGGGGTGGGCAATTGAGTTGCGCCCATTCCGTCTCCTTGCCTGCCACAGCCGATGCTGAGCAATATTCGCTGATATATGCCGATTCAGGAATGCATTCCGGAATCGGCATATCTTGGCTTTCGTCCCTTACTTTATCCGCAGTAAGGGACGCAGGGGCATTTGTTAACCGCTAGGAAGGCAGCGGCGCTTTTGTATAGGACGCACAGAGTTCCAGGAATCGAGTATTGGCCTCGACCTCTCCAATGCTGACCCGGACACCTTCGTTGCCGAAGGCCCGCACGGACAAGGCCCGCTCGCCTGCCAGTCCGGCAAATTCGGCGCTATTCTCGCCAAGATTCAGCCATACGAAGTTGCCTTGGGCCTCGGGCACGAACCATCCGAGCTCGCGAAGTCCCGCGGTAACCCGGTCCCGCTCGTCCACCAGGCTTTGTACCCTTTCAACAACTTGGTCGAAATTCTCCAACGAAGTAATGGCGGCGCGTTCCGCAATCTGCGAGACAGCAAATGGGGTGGCAGCGACGCGCAGGTGCTGGGTGAGATCCGGACCGGAGACGCTGTATCCAACGCGCAGCCCGGCAAGGCCGTGAGCCTTAGAAAAGGTACGGAGGACCACGACGTTAGGGTACTTGCGGTACAACTTGATACCGTCCACGGCGTTCTCGTCCCTGACGAACTCCTGGTAGGCCTCATCGATGACCACGACGACGCCCGCCGGAACCGACTGGATGAACCGTTCAGTTTCCTCGGCCGTGAGGATGGGACCCGTGGGATTGTTCGGCGTGCAAAGCAAGATCACCTTGGTGCGGACGGTCACGGCGGCCGCCATGGCCTCGAGATCGTGACGCCCATCGGAAAGCAACGGGATCTGGACGCTCTCGGCACCGGCCAGTCCTACGGAAATGGGGTAGGCCTCGAAGGAACGCCAGGCGTAGATGACCTCATCAGACTTGCCGTCGTGGTTCTGTCCGGCAAAGGTGGACAAGATTTGGTTGAGGGCCCCGAGGCTTCCGGCTCCGGTGACAACGTCGTCAGCGGGAATTCCCAGGAAGTCAGCGAGCGCCGTGCGCAGCTTGGTGGACAGCGGGTCCGGATACCGGTTGATGTCCGACTGATCAGCGATCGCCTCGAGTACGGCGGGGATCGGGGGTAGCGGGTTTTCATTGGACGACAGTTTGTAACTGGTCAGGCCCTCAATCGCGGCGGGCGGCTTGCCTGCGGCATATTTGGGGAGCCTGTCCACCACCGGGCGGGGACGCACGCCCTCCGGTGCGTTGTCAGAAGAATTCATGGCACCAGCCTACTTGCAGGGCTTCGGGCCATGCTCGAAGCCCCTTGGCCTGTGCACATGAAAACCGGCGCATGTGAAAACGATCGCGTGTGAAACCGGCGCGTGTGAAAGCATGGGCGTATGGGTTCATTCATTGTGCGTGTCCTGATCAACGGACTGGCCCTCTGGGTTGCCAGTTGGATTCTGCCTGGGATGGATATTTCCACGTCGGCAACTACCAATGCGGTAAGCAACGCGGGGGTCACTCAAGGGGGCGACACTTTGGGCGTGGTTCTTGCCTATCTCTTCATAGGGCTCATTTTTGGCATCGTCAACGCCTTCGTGCGGCCTCTGGTCAAGCTACTCTCCCTTCCGATCACGATCCTCACCCTCGGCTTGTTCACGATTGTCATCAACGCGGCCATGCTGTCCCTGACAGCCTGGCTCAGTAGCTACACGCCGGTACACCTCACCATCGACCGTTTCTTCTGGACCGCAGTTCTCGCGGCGATCATCATCAGCCTGATCTCCATGGTGGCCAGCTGGATTCCAGGCGGTAGGCGGTAACAGGCCGTGAGAGGCCGTAAGTGGCCTTCGCCAGCATGTTCCTCGGCTTTCCTCACCGCCCTCCCCGAGGGGCCGGGGGCGCTTCGCGGTTCAGCTTGAACCGGCTCACCTTGGCCACTCCTCCGGCGCCCAGTATCCCGCCCAGAGCGGCCGTGGAAGCGGCCAGTGAAGGATCGGAACTGAGCTGCACCAGCTTCGCCCCTTCCTCATAGCGTGAGAGCTTGTGTGCCGGCCCAATGCCTGGGTCCTCACCGGGTTCCAGGATCACCGGACTGGTCATGGTGACCGTGACTCTGTCCTTGGTGTCCGGATTCGCTTTGCCTTCCGCGCCGGGTACCCAATCCTGTTCGTGCTCCAAGTGCAGGCTCCCGATGCCGGCCTGCGGGGTAATCCCGCCGACGGGTGATCCAGCTGTCACCACAAACTTGAGGTCATACTCGGCGAGGAACGCTTTGTCCTTGCTCAGGTTCATGGCGTGGATTCCGCCTTGGCTGTGGCCGACTGCCACCACCGTTTCGCCGGCCGCGGCGCCAGCCTCGAGCAACGCCTGACGGATGGCCTTGCTGGTTTCCATCGAGTTGTAACCCAGCGCTTCGGCAATCCCGGCCTCGTCCAATGGATTTCCCCCTCCCGGCGGGTTGCCTGGCTGGGTGCCCGGAATCAGCACCACCCACGCCCGTTCGCCGCCCTTATCTACCTGCATCACTTCAATTTCGCCCTCCGACGTGGCGCCGACGTGATCCAGTTCCCTGAGCATTCCTGCTGCCGACAGGTCCACGCTCTTGGTGGTTGCCTCTCCCCGGCTGACCGTAATGGGACGTGGCTTGAGGAAAGCCAATGCGGGAATCGCGACGATCGCTCTCAGGACTGCACCGACATCAGTGGGCCCGACGATTGCCCCTGCAAGGTTGGCCGCGGCCGGCGGTATCCCCACCAGCAGCTCCAATATCCGGGTCAGGTCCCGCACGGCTCCTTCGGTGGCGCCCCTCAAGCCAATGTCGAGGGGAGCAGGACCAGTCGCAGGACCTGGCATTCCCAATCCCATCCGCAACCTGATCGCCGCATGTGATTCCGCAAACTCGTATTCACGATGGCTCGCCCTGACCCCGTTGCCGATCCGCTGAAGCTGTTCGCGGACGCGTCCAATGTCCCGGCCGCTCTCACCAACCGCGATGATTGCGTTGCTGCCGCTCGCGTAGGACGAGGCCTGGTGCGGGAAGAGAGCCACCCTCACCGCTTCAGCCTCCACTTCAATGGCCTGCAGTTGGAGCACCAGTGCGTCCAGCGCGGCGGCGCCAGCAAGCAGCTCTTCGAATTGGAAATGGATTCCCCCGACTCCGCCGCGTATCCGCAATGTGCCATCCGGCTCGGGTGCTCGGGGGTGGGGTGTTCCGCCCGCGCCGATAGGAGCGACCTCGGCCATCAGAAGCCAGGCTGGAGTTTCGTAGCCACATTTTGGGCATGGCGAAGGGTCGCTTCAGCTGCCTCATGCAAGGCATCACGCCCCCTTCGAAGGGAGGCGGCCTGCAAAGCCAGCGTGGTCCGGTAGGCACGGCCGGCCGGCGACTCCCATTGCTCGAGTTGCAACTGAGCAAGCCTTGCAAGAACGGCATCGGCTTGGTCGGCGCAGATCCTCATCCGCCATCCGAGCCTCTGGATCTCCGCGCCTCGTGAAATACACTGCTGCGAATCCAGATCCGTTCCTCCGGCCGCCATAAGAATGCCGCTCAAGACGTTGCCCTCCTCCGTGTCCATTGATGTTGTGGCACCGACGCTACGTTGTGCCCCGACGGCTCGGAACCGCCGTGATGGGCTATGTGGATAACCTGTAGGAAACGTGGTCGGGGAGGGGAAGCTGCGACGTTATTCACATAGAGAAGTCCGGCTTAAGGGCGCGAGCCGAGTTCATGAAAGAATTGCCCCATGCCTGAAACCGTCGCCGCCGCTGTTACCCGTACGCCCTCTGGACGCCTGGCCCTCGCCGCGTCGCCGGAGCCGATCGCCCTGGGCCCGCTGGACGGCCGGTACCAGTCCGCCGTCGCTCCCCTGGTCGACTACTTGTCCGAGGCCGCGCTGAACCGCGACCGCGTTGCCGTCGAGGTCGAGTGGCTCATCCACCTGACCAGCAACAACGTACTTCCCGGCGCCGGGCCCCTCACCGCCGAGCAGCAGGAGAAGCTGCGCGCCATCGTCACCGAGTTCGACGCCGCTTCGGTCACGGAACTCGCTGAAATCGAAGCCGTCACGGTCCACGACGTCAAGGCAGTCGAGTACTACATCGGCCGCCGCCTCCCGGCGATCGGTATCGAGAAGCTGACCGCGATGGTGCACTTCGGCTGCACATCGGAAGACATCAACAACCTTTCCTACGCCCTGGGCGTCAAGGGCGCCGTGGAAGATGTCTGGCTCCCTGCAGCCCGCGCCTTGGTGAAGCAGATCGAGGCAATGGCCGAGGAGAACCGCGCCGTCCCGATGCTTTCCCGCACCCATGGCCAGCCGGCCACTCCCACTACCCTTGGCAAGGAACTGGCCGTCATCACGCATCGCCTGAGCCGCCAGCTGGACCGCGTTTCCAAGACCCAGTACCTGGGCAAGATCAACGGCGCTACCGGCACGTATGCTGCGCATGTCGCTTCCGTTCCCGGCGCCGATTGGCAGGCCGTAGCGCAGTCCTTCGTTGAGGGACTGGGGCTGACGTGGAACCCGCTGACCACCCAGATCGAGAGCCACGACTGGCAGGCCGAGCTCTACGCGGACGTCGCCCGCTTCAACCGCATCCTGCACAACGTCTGCACGGATATCTGGAGCTACATCTCGATTGGCTACTTCCGCCAGATCCCGGTAGCAGGCGCCACCGGCTCCTCCACCATGCCGCACAAGGTCAACCCGATCCGCTTCGAAAATGCCGAGGCCAACCTGGAGATTTCCAACGGCCTGTTGGACACCCTGGGCGCCACGCTGGTTACCTCCCGCTGGCAGCGAGACCTGACCGACTCTTCTTCGCAACGCAACATCGGCGTCGCATTCGGACACTCGCTCCTTGCGATCTCGAATGTCGCCAAGGGGCTGAAGGCCCTGGACGTTGCCGAGGACGTACTGGCGGCCGACCTCGACACCAACTGGGAAGTCCTGGGCGAAGCGATCCAGATGGTCATGCGCGCCGAGGCCATCGCCGGGGTCGCTGGAATGGAAAACCCGTACGAGCGGCTCAAGGATCTCACCCGCGGCCAGCGCGTCGATGCCGTCCGCATGCAGGAGTTCGTCTCGAGCCTGGGATTGTCTCCCGAAGCCGAGGCACGCCTCCTGGCGCTTACTCCAGGCAAGTACACGGGCATCGCGGACCAGTTGGTGGACCACCTGAAGTAGCGGCCACATGGGCCCTGCGTTTCCGAATCGACGTAAGGAATTGTGTCAGCATGAGGCTCTTGCTTATCCGCCACGGGCAAACCCCTGGAAACGTCTTGGGGCAGTTGGACACGGCGTTTCCCGGTCCGGGACTGACTGAACTTGGCGAACGCCAGGCCGCTGCGCTCCCGGAGTCCCTCGCCAACGAAGACATCACGGCCATCTATGCATCCACGCTGGTCCGCACCCAGCTGACCGCCGCCCCGCTTGCAAAAGCCCTCGGGCTCGAGGCCACTGTATTGGACGGCCTGCAGGAGATTGAGGCCGGGGCCCTGGAGAAACTCACCGACCACGAGTCGCACCACCGGTACATGAGCACCGTTTTCGACTGGACCGACGGGGAACTCGACGTCCGCATGCCGGGAGCTGGTGATGGACACGAGTTCTTCGCCCGCTACGACGCTGCCATTGCCAAAGTGGCAGCGTCGGGCGACGAAACCGCCGTCGTGGTCAGCCATGGTGCCGCGATCCGCTGTTGGGCAGGACGCCGTGCCGTGGATGTTGGCCGTGAGTTCGCCGCCACCCACCAACTGCAGAACACCGGAATCGTGGTGCTCGAAGGCGATCCGGAGACCGGGTGGCGGCTGCTGCACTGGGACCAAAGCCCCGTAGGCGGTCTTGCCGTGGCCGACCGGACGGTCGAGGATCCCACCGGCGACGCCGTCGAATAGGGGCTGGTTGGGGTCAGTTCCGCCTCACCGGTATTTCTCCGGACGCTTACGCGGAGGAAACACCGCGGTAACCCCCGCTTCTTAGGCTTGATAGGCATAACCCCCTTCGGCGAAAGAGGTTCCGATGCAGACAAATCCGCGGCTCAACATCAGACAGGTCACCTGGGCAAACCCGGTGGGTGCGGACCTCCGCGCAGCGCAGCAAGCGGAACTGGACGCACGTTTCGGCAACTCGGACCACGAGCCCGGACCCGCGCCGTCGGAAGCAGATACCGCCGTCTTCGTTGTAGCCTACGAAAAGTGTTCCGGCCAGCCCCTGGGTTGCGGAGGGCTAAGGATCCTGGATGCCGAGACGGCCGAAATCAAGCGGCTATACGTCGTCCCGTACGCCAGGGGCTCAGGAGTGGCCAGTTCAATCCTTGCCGCGTTGGAGGCGCAGGCACATGCCCACGGTTTCAGCATGATCACCGCGGAAGCGGGCTCGGCCCAATCGGACGGCCGCAGCTTCTACGAAAGCGCCGGGTTCGCTGCGGTGCCAAATTTCGGCCCCTACATCGGTGTCACCCACTCGCAGTGCTACGCCAAGCCGATCGATTCGCACAGCGCATCGCACACCGCAATGGCGTGAGGCACAGGGGGATGGCCTAAGGACGGGACCGGATCAATCCAGGCTGCGTCCGCCTTGGCCCAGATGCGCCCGATTCAGGGCTTCGATTTCTTCGTCGCTCAGGTCGTCGAAGCTCTTGGCCTCGTGTTTGTCGCTCCGGGAGAAGCGGACAAACATCAGGATGATGAGGGGAAGATCCACAATCTCTGCGAGGAACCACATCAGGTCTCCCGCCAGTTGCTGGTCGCGCAAGGGTGAGGGGAACCAGCCTGGCTGATTGCCCAAAACTGACGTGGCGCCGTCGAGAATTTCCGGGCTGAGCCGCATCAGGACCCCGGGCACCGCGTCGGCAAGCAGCTCAATGAATACAAAGATGAACTCGACCACAATGAGCGATGAGGTGCGTCCTGCGCCGTCTTCCATGATCGGTACGGTCATGAGGAGGCCCATGACGGGCACCAGCAACGTCAGGATGACGTCGGCGGCGGGGTTGGTCCGCAGCACGTAGAAAAACGGGGTCAGGAACACTGTGAACATTGCGAGCCCCAGAAGCGCCGCCACGAGCGTGTTGCTGAGCATGCGAACGAGCCGGTGCCCGAGCACAGCTTCCACCCTCGCCGCACCCGCGGGGCCAAGGGTCTGCCTGGCAAGGGTCAGCGGCTTGCCCAGGCCAACCAACAGCGGGACCACAAACAGATAGGACGTCACTTTGAGGGTGAATGCCCACCTCAGGTCGTGGCTGTAGGTTCCCGGGAATCCAAAGCTCAGTGCCGCGAAGCTACCCAGGCCAAGGGCGAAGAAGGCAAAGGAGTTCCACAGGGGCCAGCGGATATCACGGCGCTTGGCAGCAATCAGGCCCTTTGAATACAGGGCGACTGCGGCAATAAGAATGACCAGGGCAGGCCAGTTCATGGACCAGGCGCCCAATACAGCGTCCAACGGTGGCATGGTCAGTGTTCCAAGCCGGAAGGCCGGGCGCCCAGCCCAGCGCTACGGTGGGTTTTGTCGATCTTCATGGTGTTCCTCCAGCGCGTTCCCGGTGTACCGCATGGTGCGCGAATCGGCGTGTCGTGTTGTGCCCTGAACCGGGTGCACCGTATCCATGTTACGGAGTCGCGCCAAGCATGGCACGCCGCAGGAGACGCAGGCGCCCGGCCTCGGCTAATCTCGCATTATGGAAAAGGCTGACATCACGTTCCGGACGCGCAAGTGGATACGCCCGGAGGACCTCAACGCCAACGGCACGCTGTTCGGTGGAAGCCTGCTGAAATGGATCGACGAGGAAGCGGCAATCTACGCAATCCTCCAGCTTGGAAACGGCCGCGCCGTCACCAAGTACATCTCCGAAATCAACTTCGTCAGCTCGGCCGTCCAAGGCGATCTGGTGGAGATGGGCCTGACGGCGGTCCGTTTCGGCCGGACGTCACTGACCATGCGCGCGGAGGTGCGCAACATGATCACCCGCGACAGCATCCTGACCATCGAGGAAATCGTGTTCGTCAATCTCGGCCACGACGGCCGCCCGGAACCGCACGGCTACACGGAAATCACCTATGACCGTGACCGCATCCCCACGCACCATCTGACGCAAGCCCTCCACGAGGACTGAGCGCCCGACGTCGGGCCCTCCCTAGCGGGCGGGCCCGCACCAAAGCTCCTTTCCCCGGAAACGGGTGCTGGCGGCCGCGAAATTCGCGGTCGCCAGCTTGTATTTCCAGCAACGGGAGTGATGTCACTGGAACTTCGGGGCGCCCAGACGGGCGCGACGCCTCAAGGGAGGCGGGGGGTCAGCGCCTGTCGAAGGTGAGACCACCGGGGACCTGGAACGTCGGCATAAGTTCCAGCATGCCCACATTGACGTGGCGCGGGGTTTCGATGGCGTAATCGAGCGCGTTGACGATGTCGTCAGTGGTCAACGACTCGTAGCCTTCGTAGTACGTCTTCCATGCTTCTTCCATGGCTTCAGGCGTGCCGCCCATGTTCCGGCCGAAGATCTCGGTTTCCACACGCCCCGGGCAGATCTCGGTCACGCGGATGCGCTTGCCGACCGTATCGTTCCTGAGCTGGCGGGAGATCTGGTGCACGGCGGCTTTCGTGGCGTGGTACACCGTGTGGCCATAGAAGTTGTAGACGCCTGCGATCGAGCTGATGTTGATGACGTGGCCAAGGTCGCGCTCCACCATGCCCGGCAGGACCAGCCGCGTGAGCTGAAGCAGGCCGCGAAGGTTGACGTCGATGAGCTCGTCGATGTCCTGCTCGGACGAGTCCAGGAGGTTCCCGGGCCGGGAAACTCCGGCGCAGTTGACCAGGACGTCGACCTTCAGCTCGCTCACGACGGCGGTCAGGGCAGCTGTGTCGGTCAGGTCAACTACGTGCGGGATGGCACCCGTACGATCGGCCAGTTCGCTGAGGCGTTCCTCGTTGCGGGCCACCGCGTGAACGGTCAGGCCCCTTTTGGCCAGGCGCTCCGTGATCGCGGCACCCATACCGGTTGACGCTCCGGTGACGAGGGCGGTGGTGTAGTCGGAAAAAGACATCGGTTCTCCAAAGAGTGGAAATGGAAGGCACGAACTGTGCCCGGAGGTCAGCGGCGCCTAGGCGTCGCGCAGGGGTTCGTGTGCCCGGTCCCTGACCGTGCTCACGGCTGCGAGCGTGCCGAGTGCCGTGATCACTGCGTAGAAGGCCGGCATGTAGATGTTGCCGGTGCTGCTGATAAGCCAGGTCATCAGCAACGGAGCGGTTCCGCCGAAGAGCGCGGAGGAGATGTTGTAGCCGAGGCCGTAGGCGGAGTAGCGAACCCGGGTGGGGAACAGCTCAACGATCAGGATGTGGATGACGGCCGTGTGGCCGGCGAAGACGATGGCCATGATCGAGGCGCCAAGGATAGCCAGGCCCATGTTTCCCGTTGCGATGAGGGCGTAGGACGGAATGCCCAGGATGGTCATGGCGATGGCGGAGCCGGCGATGACTTTCTTGCGGCCGATGCGGTCGGAGAGGGCACCCATGAAAGGAATGGCGATGCAGATGACAACCAGGCTGCAGGCGGTGATGAACAGTGCCTCGCCGATGGTGAAGTTGAGCTGCTTGCCTTTGAGGAACGTAGGCATGTAGGAGAACAGGACGTAGTAGCCGGAGCCGTTCATGAGCGGGATGAAGAGGGCAAGAACCATGGCCCGGCGGTGCTCAGCGGACTGGAAGGCTTCCTTGAGCGGGTTCTTGGAAAGACCGCCTTCTTCCTTGAGCTTGGTGAAGTTGGGGGTGTCCGCGATGGCCTTGCGGATGTACCAGCCGATGACGCCCATGGGAATGGCGACCAGGAAAGGAATGCGCCATGCGAAGGAGCCGAAGCCACCGCCGTCGATCGCGGCCTGGGTGAGCCACGGAGACATGGAGAACGCCACAAGGGTGCCGGTGAGGAGGGCTGCGAACGAAGCGATCTGCGCGTAGGAAGTGATGATGCCGCGCTTGCCCTCGGGGGCATGTTCAGCGAGGAAGGTCATGGCGCCGGCGGCTTCGCCACCAACAGAGAAGCCCTGCAGGAGCCGCAGGAGAACGAGCAGGATGGGAGCCGCAATGCCGATAGCCGCGTACGTGGGCAGGATTCCGATACCGGCGGTGGCCACGCTGATCAGCAGAATGACGAAGACCAGTAGCTTTTGCCTGCCGATCCGGTCGCCCAGGTAGCCGCAAACAACCGCGCCGAGGGGCCGGACGAAGAACGAGACTGCGTAGCCGGCGAAGACGAACAACAAGGCGTTGTCCGGGTTACCGGGGGCGAGGAACACCAAGGCAAGTGTTCCGGCCATAAACGCGAAGATGCCGTTGTCATAAAGTTCCACGAAGATGCCAACGCAGCCTGCGGTGACAACCTTGCGCGTTTGACGGCCTGTGAGCCGTTCATGCTGCACTTGTGCAGCGTTGGTGTTAGCGGTCATGACATTTCCTTCTTGATGTTGAGCGTAGCAACGCCTATTGGTTTTGACGACAGGTTTTTAGCTGCATGCCGCAACCGGGAGGTCCTGCCACTGGGGTCGGCATCCAATGCCAAGTAGTCCGAAGACTGTGTTGACGGATTCGCGGAGGGTTTCAAGCTGCGCCCGCGAGCGCCGGTGGGCGGAAGTTGCCTCCGCCACTGTTGTTTTCCTGAAGCGGACCTTGTCGCCCGGGCGGGCTTGGGCAAGGACGTCCAGGCCATTACTGGTGACCACGGCGAGGACTGGATATCCGGCGGTGACGCCGCGTCCCCGGTGCAGTACCAGCAACTCTTCCCGGGAAGGAACCTCGACGGCGCCCACCGGCACCCCGCGTGAAAGCACTTCGCCACTCGAGGTCCTTTCCGGAAGCTCACCCCCGAGCCTCAGGCCGATGTGATTGCTCCGGCCACTCACGGCGTATTCCGAGGTGAAGAGCAGCTCGCCCGAATCGCCAAACTCGGCGACATCCGGACCGTCAGTCACATCGACCATCAGTTCCTGCCCCATGTCCGGCCGTTCAAGACCAAGCCGGAAGAGCGGAAGGTCGAAGTACGGTTGGCGAACAGGGCCCACGCTGCGGCGGGTCAGGAGGGTGGTTCCTTCCTTGAGCTGCAGGCCGAAGCCCACAACGGTGTCCGGGGCACAACTACCCAGCAGCGTCGGCGCCTCCACGGAACCGTGGACGGCCAGGTAGGCACGGAGGCCCCGGTTGATTCCCCGGACGGCCACCGTCTCGCCAGCACGGACCGAAACCGGTTCCCACTGGCTGCACGGACGCCCTCCGACGGTGAGGTTCAACGGAGCCCCCGTGACTGCGATCAGGATGTCTGACTGCGCTTTCATCCTGAAGTCGAGGGCCGTGATCTCCACCAGGGGATCGTTGTCCGCGTTGCCGGCAAGGATGTTGGCGGCCCGGGCCGAGTACTGGTCCAGGGCGCCGTTGACCGGAAGCCCAAAGCGGGGTCCACGGAACCGGCCAAGGTCTGTGACCACGGCGTTACCGGGTTGCTGGATGAGGATGTGCCCGCTCATGGCCTTGGTTCCAGTTCCTTGCCGACGTAAGAGCCGAACTCTCCGGCCTCGATGCGACGGAAACGGAGAATGTCTCCTGGCTTGTAAGGGACAAGTGGTTCACGGCGAATGTTCAGGACAGTCAAAGGGGTCTGACCGATGACGCACCAGCCACCCGGTGCGGACGCGGGAGCGATGACGGCTTGGCGTCCGGCCACAGCCACTGCCCCGGCCGGGACGCTGAGCCGGGGATCCTTGAGGCGGGGCACAGGCTTGGGGAAGGCGGGACCGTCCATCATGGGCGAGCCGGCAGGAGCACCCAGGCAGCGGACGGTGTAAGTCTTCTCGGTGTGGACGCGGATGACTTCCTCGGTGGAGATGCCCTGGTATTCGGCTACTTTCTCCAGGTCGGGACCGTATTCGCCGCCATAGACCACCGGAACATCAAATTCACGGGGTGCCTTTGCTGCGCCGGCGGACCGGCCCATTTCGAGGAGTCCCAGCTTGACGAACGCGCGCACCTGACGGGCCGACACCAGGACGGGGTCGAATTCCACCAGCACGGAATCGTAGGTGGGTACCGCGCCGTGAAGGCCCTCGGCGCCACAGCTCTCCAGCCAGTCGGCAAGACGGTGGACCGTGAGCCAGTTGTCCTCGCTTGCTTCGGCAAGGGCGACGACGCGCAATGCGGAGTCTCCTGATTCGTAGATCTCGGTGGGAGCCGCCATGAGAACGGACATGTCAGGCCGCCTTCCTCTTGGCATCCATGACTTCGGTCAACGGGGCAATACGGACGCCGGCCGAAATGAGCTCCGAACGGATCAGCCGGGCGAGCTCGACGGCGCCGGGGTTGTCCCCGTGAAGCAGGACGGTGTCAGCGGAGATGTCGATGTCAGTGCCGTTGGCGCATCGGATCTTGCCCTCGCACACCATGCGGACGGTTCGCTCGACAATAGCCGAGGGATCGTGCAGCACGGCGCCGGGCTGGCTGCGCGGGACCAGGGTCCCGTCTTCCTGGTAGGCACGATCGACAATGCCCACAATCGCCACGTCCAGGCCAGCGGAACGTGCCGCCTTGGCCAACTCGCCCTCCTGCGCGACCACGATCAGTTCGTTGTCCACGCGGGCAGCGGCCTCAGCCACGGCCTCCGCGTAATCCGCCCGGACGGCGACGAGATTTCCCAGCCGGCCGTGCGGCGCGATGTGGGTCACCTTGGTTCCGTGGAAGGCAGCGAAGCCGTTCAGGGCGCCCAGTTGGTAGAGCACATCCGCACGCACTTCGTTGGCAGTCAGGCCCATGTCCCGGCGGCCGAAACCACGCAGGTCCGGGAAGCTCGGGTGGGCTCCGATTCCCACTCCGCGGCGAACGCATTCGGCGACCGTGGCGTCCATGATGTCCGGATCGCCCGCGTGGAACCCGCAAGCGATATTGGCACTTGAAACGATCTCCAGAAGATCGGTGTCGCTGCCTATGGTGTAGGCACCGAATCCCTCTCCAAGATCCGCTACAAGATCAATTGTCGGGTTCACGTGGTTCTCTTTCCGTGGTTCTGCATTGGGGTCCGGCAATTCCGCTCGAACGGCTGGAATATCCGGTAAACTCAGTCGCCTTTTCGATTGAAAGTGTTTAGCTAAAATTCTTCAATCCGGGGAACTGTCGGTAATTCTTTGGTGATAAAAGTCTCGCACCCACGAACTTCGGGCACAAAGACCTATTCCCTATCACGGGATAGCTCCCGGTTATGACCTACGGCACACATGCTGGTGGCGGAGACGGCATGCTGCCGGGCCGCCGTCGTCGTCCTCCGTGCTGAAGGTCGACGACGGCGGGCGGCGGCGCGCGCGGTGGACCTGCCGCTGTTGCCGGAGGGCGATGTGCCCGAAAGTCTCATGGGGTGCTCTTTGCATGACGATCGATTTGTGAGGCAGCGTCCCGAATGCGTCTATATTTGGGTATCGGGACAATTCGGATGATGGGGAGTCAACGAACTGTCAGTAAATGGTTGGGAAACGCCACCATGGGGATGTGGATCTCAAATTAGTCGCTGAGAGACAGGTCACACAAAGACGGATTGTGTGTCCCTACATAGAATTTCCTTATGGCATCCAGGCCCCAAGTGGACTTGGAGGAAGGCAGACCGATGGATACGCGGAAGCTCTCATATTTTGTAAAGATCGTCGATTCGGGGAGCATCACCAAGGCCGCTGCAGCGCTCCACGTCGCCCAGCCTGCCCTCAGCCAGCAGGTGTCGGCACTGGAGAGCGATTTGAAGCAGCGCCTGCTGATCCGCAGTAAGCAAGGTGTCGAGCCGACCGCCGCGGGGCACACACTCTACCGCCATGCCCAGACCATCCTGCGGCTTGTTGAACAAGCGCGGCAGGACGTAGCGACATCCGGGGCCGCACCATCGGGCAGGGTGTCCATCGCCATCGCACCGTACAGCATGGCCTCCAGCCTCACACCGCAGATCATCCGGGAGGTCGGCCGGCGATACCCGGACATCGTGGTGCATTTGACCGAGATCTTCGGGGGCGTGCTGAGCGAAGCAATTAAGAACGGGCGCCTCGACATGGCCCTGATCTACGAGCCGGGGAAGATCCGCGGGGTTCAGTTCACCACCATGATCGTGGAAGACCTGCACCTGGTCACCCACGAAGACGTCGATGTTGCCCAGGGCCGCACTACTGTCACTCTTGAAGAAGCCAGCACCCTTGGACTGTTCCTCCCCGAAAAGAACCACACCCTGCGCCAGATCATCGAAAAGGGACTGGCCGAGCACGGGTTGCCCCTGCGGCTCGTAGGAGAAGTGGAGTCGGTTCCGTCGCTTGTCCGGCTCATCCGCGCAAACCTCGGGGCCACCGTGCTGCCGAAATCGGCTGCCGATGCGCTCTTCCCTGATGAGAACTTCAAGGTCCTGCGGATCGTCGAACCGGCCCTGCAGAGCAAGATCGCCCTGTGCACCCCCGACCACGAACCGCTGTCAGAGGCCGCCTCTGCCGTGCTCATCCTGGTCAAGGAGATGCTGCAGCAACAGTTGATCAGCAAGTACGCGGCCGATCCATCCTAGGGTTGATCCATCCATAACATTGCCTTATCCGGACAGACATCTTTGGTCTTATTCACGGGCATTTTTATTTCCTATTATCGAATTAGCAAGTAATTCGAAAGCGGCTCGCGGATTCCGTGAACCCAATCAAAGGAAACAGCGGTGAAAAAGATCAGCCAGACCCGGTGGGTTTCGAATCCAACCCTCGGAACGATCAGCGCACGGACCGGATTCCACTGCCCTAGGAACGGTTTCTGGCGTCCTTTGGGCGGCGTGGGCGAGCCCCTCTTCGTCTTCGAAGGAAGCCTCATGCCGCCCCATGCCGGACACAGCATCGAGTGGTACCTGGTCGACGCACGGCCAGGACACCCCGGACTGGACTGACTCGACTAACCACCCAAGGCGCCTTGCCCCAGGCAAGGCCCCTTCTTCGTGCCCGGAAACGGGCGCGCAAAAGGCCGGCCACCGCATTCGGTGACCGGCCCCAGCGTGACAATCAGTCTTCGACCAGCAGTCCCTTGGCCTTCAGCTTTTCCGTTAGTCCGCACAACTCGATGGTGGTGCCTCCGGCGTGGTAGGCCTTGATGAGGTCGCGTTCGGCGTCGTCCCGGGCCTGGGAGAGCGCGATGACCTCCTCCGCTTCCTCACGGCGGACGACAACGACGCCGTCAGCGTCACCGCGGAGGATGTCTCCGGGGTAGATGATCTCATCGCCGAACACCAGGGGGTGGTTGATGGGTCCGAGGGTTTCCTTGACCGTGCCTTTGATGCAGACGCTGCCCGAGAATACCGGCAGGCCCAATTCAATGAGGTCCTGGGTGTCCCGCACGCCGGAATCCGTCACCATCGCCGCAATGCCCTTGGCTTTCATGGCATTGCCCAAGACGTCGCCGAACGTTCCGGCGTCGGAAAATTCCTGGGCACCGACCAGG
Organism: Arthrobacter sp. FW306-1B-G06A; assembly: GCF_058781765.1. Taxonomy (NCBI): domain Bacteria; kingdom Bacillati; phylum Actinomycetota; class Actinomycetes; order Micrococcales; family Micrococcaceae; genus Arthrobacter; species Arthrobacter sp. FW306-1B-G06A. The sequence goes on from NZ_JBYSXB010000009.1 coordinate 63,546, forward strand.
ACCACGTCGCCGGCCTGGGCGTAGTGGATGGCAACCTGCAGCATGAGGTTGTCCTGCGGGGCACAGGCCACCGTCACGGCCGGGCCGCAGAAGGACATCGAGCGGTCGATCGGCTTGATCGTGGAGCTCAGGGCGCCGCGGCGGCCCTGGGCTTCGTGGATGGTCGCGGAGGAGAACGCCGCGAGGCGGCTGACGACGTCGGCGTCGGGCCTCTGGAACTTGGTCTTGACGTGGATCATTTCCTGAATCTTTCTCTTGGCTGGCTTCTGGGGTGCCCGTGGGGCTTAGTTGAGGGCGCTGACTGCCTTGCGGATCGAGTCCACGCCGGCGTTGATGGTCTCCAGCGATGTGGCGAAGGAGATCCGGAAGTAGGGGCCAAGGCCATAGGCCGAGCCCTGGATGACGGCGACCGCAGCCGCGTTGAGGAGGTACAGCGTGAAGTCCTGGTCGTTCTCAATGACCGTGCCGTCCGGAGCGGTCTTGCCGATGACGCCGCTGCAATTCACGTAAGCGTAGAAGGCACCCTCGGCCGGCGCGACGGAAAGTCCGTCAATGGCGTTGAGGCCTTCGACGGCGACGTCCCGGCGCTTGCGGTACACCTCCACGCTGTCCCGGACGAACGATTGGTCGCCGTTCAGCGCGGCTGCCGCAGCTGCCTGGCTGACCGAGGACGGGCAGGATGAGGTCTGCGACTGCAGCTTGTTCATCGCTGCGATCAAAGGCGCTGGACCTACGCCGTAGCCAAGGCGCCAACCGGTCATTGCGTAGGCCTTGGAGACTCCGTTGACCAGGAGGATGCGGTCGCGGAGGGTCGGAACGGCAGTGACGAGGCTGGTCACCCGGCCGTCGCCGAAGTGGATTTCGTCGTAGATCTCGTCCGTGAGGATGTAGACATGCGGGAATTCCTCAAGGACGGCACCCAGGGCCTGGAGTTCTTCGCGTGTGTACACGGCTCCCGTCGGGTTGGACGGAGCGTTGAGGATGAGCCATTTCGTCTTGGGCGTGATGGCTTCGCGGAGGGCGGCCGGTGTGAGCTTGAAGCCGGTGTCTTCTCCGCAAGCGACGATCACGGGCGTGCCGTCGTTGGCGAGGACCATGTCCGGGTAGGACACCCAGTACGGTGCGGGGACGATGACCTCGTCGCCCTCGTTGAGCGAAGCCATGAGCGCAACGTAGAGGACTTGCTTGGCACCGCCGCCGATGGTCAGCTGGTTCGCTTCGTAGCGCACGCCGGTGTGGCTTTCAATCCGGCGGAGGATGGCGGTCTGCAGTTCCGGCGTTCCAGTCACCGAGGTGTACTTGGTCTGGCCGGCGTTGATCGCTTCGATCGCTGCCGCCTTGATGTGATCAGGGGTGTCGAAGTCCGGCTCGCCGACGGTCAGGTCGATGATCGGGATGCCTTCGGCTCGTAGTTCACGGACGCGGGCGGCGGCCGCAACGCTCGCTGAGGACTTGATGCGTGTGACCCTCGACGCCGGCAGGTACTCGGACATTTGTCTTCTCCAGAATCGTGAAACTCAGGATTCGGGTGTCGAATCCCCAATTTCGAGACTAGGCACTGCCGGGCGCCGTGGATAAGACCTAATGTGCGTGGATCAATAAGAGGCCCTTATGACCACCCGATCTATATAGGGATTCTGTGGTCGTTTAGGGACATTTCAACCCCATATGGGAATCTTCCATGCACTTCGCTTATGGGTTCACGCGGTATTGGTATTTCCGCGGCGCTGCGAACACCGCCTAGATTTCATAGATCAGAAGTTCGCGAAGAGTCCGAAAGGGATCCAATGCCAGCCCAATCCGGGTCCCTTCCGGGCCCGTCAGCCACCGGCAGGTATACCTACCGGGCCAAGGTTCCAGCCCGGTCCCAAACCGTGGCCAAAGGAGAGCGTGCCAAGCTCACGCACGCCCTCGCGGCGCACAGGCAACTCCTGTCCCATGCTTCGAGCGCCATCCGCACATTGACCGCTGCCCGCAACGAGATGATCGCCCAGGCCCTTGAAGACGGGCTCACGCTGGCCACAATTTCGGCGGTGACCGGGGAAAACATTCGGGCTGTCCGAACCATCGGTTTGGCTTATGACGACCTTCACCCGAGTGGGCTTACGCGAGGCGCACATGTGGACGGCCTGAGGGCGAAAAGCGAGCAACTCAAAGCAGCCGAAAGGCATCGCGACCAGATCGTTAATCAGCGGGAAGCGTTGATTGTCACGGCGCTCCGCACCCAAGCCTGCGATGACCTTGAAGTTGCCTCGCTGACCGGCCTCACCCCCGAGCATATCCGCAGGTCAACGCGGGGCATCGCGCGCTCCGCCTAGCTTACTTCGTTGCGTCTTTCTTTTCCGGGGGCGTCCTGCAGCTAAACAGTTCCTGTGTTCCCGTTTTCCTCGCGATGAGCACCGTCAATGCGCGGGCCGACGTCGAGATCGGTTCAAAATGCTGGATCGAACGCGCACCGACGTTCCAAATGCGCTTCACGCCCAGCACCCGGTCGTGCTCATCCGTGGCAACCAGGGGCGGACTTCCCTGCCCTGCCATGGGCCTGCGTTTCCAGCACAGACTGACTACCGTCGCGTGCTCCCAGAATTCCACGGCGGTTACAAAGAATTCGCGCCCCTCATCATCCAGGAACAGCCCGGACTGCGGGACGTAAACAGCCCGCAGATCGTACTCCACGGGGCCTGGACGCCGTGCAGCCGGCGATTCGGCGATGGCTGCGGCTTGTTGAGGATTGAGATCTGGTTGCGGGACCACGGCATGCTCCATTGAAATTGCGGCCGACCCCCTCCTCGACCGCCCCCGAGCGGCCTCGGGATATCCAATGTAGCTCCGTCCAAGGACCTCCGGAAGAGTACCGACTACCTACCTAGTTCAGTAGCTCGACGGGGCGTCACCTGTCCCGCCTAAGGGCGCTCCGCCGTCGGGGTTTGTTGGGATGAACTTGTCGGCGAGGGCTTCGGTGCCGCGCGCCAGCAGCGCGACATCCGCGCCGACCAGCACGAACGAGGCACCGGCGTCCATGTACGCGCGTGCGGTGGCTTCGTTGAAGGCGTTCACGCCGGCCGGTTTGCCCGCGGTCTTTGCCGCGGCGAGGCAGTGCTCGACGGCGGCGCGCACCGTGGGGTGTTCCTGTTCGCCGAGGAGGCCCATGGACGCCGCGAGGTCCGAGGGGCCGAGGAAGATGGCATCGACGCCGTCGACCGCCAGGATCTCCTCGACGGCGGCAACGGCGGCCCCGGTTTCGATCTGGACCGTGACGCTGATGGTTTCGGCGGCCCGGGCGAGGTAGTCCGGGATGCGGTTCCAGCGCGAGGCGCGGGCCAGGGCGGAGCCGACGCCGCGGACCCCGTGCGGCGGGTAGCGGACGGCGGCGATGGCGGCCTGTGCCTCCTTGGCGGAGTTGACCATGGGGATGAGCAGGTCCTGCACGCCCAGGTCCAGGTATTGCTTGAGGAGCACGGTGTCGTTGACCGGCGGGCGGACCACGGCTTGGACGGGGTAGCCGCGGACGGCCTGGAGCTGGGCGAGGATGGATTCGAGGCCGTTGGGGCTGTGTTCGGCGTCGATCAGGAGCCAGTCCAGCCCGGCCCCGGCGCACAGTTCGGCGATGAGCGGGCTCCCGGAACACACCCACATCCCGGCGAGTGGCCTGTCCGCGGCGGCCAGGGCTTGACGGAACGTGCGGTCTGGTTCTACTCGAACCGGCATGTGACAACTCCCAAGGGACCGTAGTCGGCGTGGACGGTGTCGCCTTTGTATACCCAGAGGGGGCGGGTGAAGGAGCCGGCGAGGATGATCTCCCCGGCCTTCAGCCCATCACCGTGCGGGGCGATCTTGTTAACGAGCCAGTGCACGCCGTTGGCGGGGTGGTCCAGGACGCCGGCGGCGACGCCGGTTTCCTCCACCACCTGGTTTTTGTACAGGATCGCCGATACCCAGCGGAGGTCGACGGCGTCCGGGCGGACCGGGCGTCCGCCGACCACCATGGCACCCATGGCCGCGTTGTCCGAGATGGTGTCCACGATGGTCCGGCCCTCCATCTCGATCCTGGAATCCAGGATCTCAAGGGCCGGAACCACGTAGTCGGTGGCGTTCAGGACGTCGAAGATGCTGCAGCCGGGCCCGGAGAGGTCCTTCTTGAGCACGAACGCCAGTTCCACCTCGACCCGGGGGTGGGTGTACTGGTCCCACGGCACGGAGCAACCGGTGTCCAGGACCATGTCATCGAAAATCGCGCCGTAGTCCGGTTCGGTGATGCCGGTGGCGTCCTGCATGGCCTTGGACGTCAGCCCGATCTTGCGGCCCACCAGCTTCCGGCCGGCGTCCTCGTTCCGGCGCCGCCATAACTGCTGCACGGCGTAGGAATCCTCCACCGTCATCTCCGGGTAGCGGGCGGTCAGGCGCGGAACCGGGGTCCGGCTCCGGCCTGCTTCTACTAGTTCGTCGGCAATGGTTTCTATCGTCTTCGGGTCAAGCATCTCCACACTCCGTTCGGCCATCCTGCGGTCAGCATACGTTGAGGGCCGCCGGCCTAGAGCTGCGAGCCGACCTTGAAGCCCTTCTTTTCCCCCGCGGGGCCGTCCTCGGGCTGGCGCGTGTACGAGAAGCCGTCGGCACCCACGGTGACCGCCATTTCGCTCTTTTCCTCGCGGACGACGACCGGCTGCGGGTTGCCGTCCAGGTCCAGGACGAGGGAGGCCTCGGTGTACCAGGACGGGACCACGGGGTTGCCCCACCAGTCGCGGCGCTGGTTGTCGTGGACGTCCCAGGTGACCGTGGGGTTGTCCGGGTCACCGGTGTAGTAGTCCTGGGTGTAGATCTCGATGCGGTGCCCGTCCGGGTCCAGGATGTACAGGTAGAACGCGTTGGACACGCCGTGCCGGCCCGGGCCGCGTTCGATCCGGTCGCTGATGCGCAGGGCGCCCATCTTGTCGCAGATCTGGATGATGTTGTGCTTCTCGTGCGTGGAGAAGGCGATGTGGTGCAGGCGCGGGCCGTTGCCCCCGGTCAGGGCGGTGTCGTGCACGGTCTGCTTGCGGTGCATCCACGCGGCGTACGTGACGCCGTCGGAATCCTTGATGTCCTCGGACACGCGGAAGCCCAGGTCCTCCAGGTAGGCCCGGCCGCGGGGAACGTCCGGGGTGACCTGGTTGAAGTGGTCCAGGCGGACCAGCTCACCGGCGGAGTAGAGGTCGTAGCGCTGGGTGAGGCGTTCGACGTGCTCCACCTCGTAGAAGAACTCGTACGGGAAACCCAGCGGGTCCTCCACGCGGACGGAGTCGCCCACGCCCTTGGTGAAGCCGTCCTTGCGGCGCTCAACCCGGCAGCCCAATTCGCGGTAGTAGGCCTCGGCGGCGTCGACCTCGGCCGGGGACTTCACCCGGTACGCGAAGGCCGCGGCTGCGGCGACGGGTCCCTTGCGCAGGACCAGGTTGTGGTGGATGAACTCCTCGAAGGAACGCAGGTAGATGGTGTTCTCGTCTTCCTCGGTGACGTGCAGGCCGAGCAGGTCCACGTAGAACTCGCGGGACTTGGCGAGGTCCGTGACCACGAGTTCAAGGTAGGCGCAGCGGACGATATCCGGCGCCGGGACGGTGGGGGTTGGGACGAAGTTGCTCATGGGATTCTCTCTTCTTCGAAAGGGTCTGTGGTGTTCGACGGCGGGATGCTCGCCTTTGGTGCCGGGCGCCGCCCAACTGACTCGCAGTAAGTGTCGTTTTGGAGCCCCATAACGACAACAAGTGCGAGGTAGTTGGGCTGGGCGGGGTCAGGCGCCGAACTTCGGGGTGTGCACAGCGCCGAGGGTGATGTGCACGGCTTGCTGGTCGGTGTAGAAATCGATGGAGCGGTAGCCGCCTTCGTGGCCCAGGCCCGAGGCCTTGACCCCGCCAAAGGGGGTGCGTAGGTCCCGGACGTTGTGGCTGTTGAGCCACACCATGCCAGCCTCGACGTTCTGCGCGAAGTTGTGCGCGCGGGTCAGGTTCTGGGTCCAGATGTAGGCCGCCAGGCCGTATTTGGTGTTGTTCGCGAGGGCGAGGGCTTCGTCGTCGTTCTCGAACGGGGTGATCGCGACGACCGGGCCAAAAATCTCCTCCTGGAAGATCCGGGCGTCGGGCGCGACGTCGGCGAATACCGTCGGCGCGATGTAGTTGCCTTCCGGGAGGTGCTCGGGGCGTCCGCCGCCGGCGAGCAGCCGGCCTTCGGACTTGCCGATCTCCACGTACGAGGCGACCTTTTCGTAGTGCTCGGGGTGGACGAGGGCGCCGACCTGGGTCTTGGGGTCGTGCGGGTCGCCGACGACGATATTCTTCGCGCGGGCGGCGTACTTCTCGCAGAACTCGTCATAGATCGCGCGTTCGACGAGGATCCGCGAACCGGCGGTGCAGCGTTCTCCGTTGAGGGAGAAGACCCCGAATAGTGCCGAATCGATCGCGGCGTCCAGGTCGGCGTCGGCGAACACGACGCACGGGGACTTCCCGCCCAGCTCCATGGACAGGCCCTTGAGGTTGGCGGCGGCGTTGCGGAAGATCGTCTGGCCCGTTGTGGTCTCGCCCGTGAAGGAAATCAGCGGCACGTCCGGGTGCTTGACGAGGGCGTCACCGGCTTCCTCGCCGAGGCCGTTGACGAGGTTGAACACGCCGTCGGGCAGGCCTGCGTCCTTGAAGATCTGCGCCCAGAGCGAGGCCGAGAGCGGGGTGAACTCGGCCGGCTTGAGGACCACGGTGTTGCCGGTGGCCAGGGCGGGGGCGAGTTTCCAGGACTCGAGCATGAACGGGGTGTTCCACGGCGTGATCAGGCCCGCGACGCCGATCGGCTTGCGGTTCACGTAGTTGATCTGGGAGCCCGGGACCTTCATGGCGTCGTCGAACTGGGCCACGATCAGGTCCGCGAAGAAACGGAAGTTCTCCGCCGCACGCAACGCCTGGCCCTTGGCCTGGGTGATCGGCAGGCCAGTGTCGAAGGTCTCCAGTTCGGCGAGGCGCTCCTCCTGGGCTTCAACGGCGTCGGCGATCCTGTTCAGGACGCGGGCACGCTCGCGCGGCTTCATCTTCGGCCACGGGCCGTTCACGAAGGCTTCGCGGGCCGCGGCAACGGCGAGGTCGATGTCTTCCTTCTGCCCGGCCGCGGCGGTGGCGTAGTTGGTGTTGGAGACCGGGTCCAGGACGTCGAAGGTCTTCCCGCTGACCGAGCCAACGAATTCGCCGTTGATGAAGTGCTGGATGTGGGTGGGAAGGTCCTTCGGGACGTAATGGGTGGTTTCTGGTGCAGTGAACGTCATTGTTTTCTCCTTTGCTATTGGAACGCGGGGTCACTTACGGCCCATGTTGGGCCCTCTAATGGGCGCTAAGTGACCCCGCGTTGCTCTGTGCGAGGTACGCGTCGAGGGTGGCGCTGCGGTGGCGGCGGGCGGCTTGTTCGATGGTGTCGGCGTCGGCGTTGCTTTCGATGAGCTGAAGCAGCGCCTCGTGCTCTTTGACGGATTCCTGCGCGCGGCCGGGGACGAAGCGGAACGTCGAGGCCCTGATCGAGGCGAGCCGGTTCCAGCCCCGGTGCACGAGGTCCAGGATGTGCGGGTTGGGGCAGTGTTCGAAGAGCACGCTGTGGAAGTCCTGATTCAGGGCCGTGAAGCGGACGGGGTCGAAATGCTCCAGGCAGTCACGCATTTCGGCGTTCACCGCACGGGCCCGGGCAATGGCCACGGAATCGATCAGGGGTGCGGACAATGCCGTCGCGGCGCCTTCGATGATGCTCAGGGTCTGCATCGTATACAGGTACTCGGTCGGATCGATCCCGGAGACCGTGGCGCCGACGTTGCGCTCGAACGTCACGAGCCCCTCGGCCTCCAGGCGGCGGATCGCCTCCCGGACCGGGACCACGCTCACGCCCAGGTCCTCGGCGATCTTGGCCAGCACCAGGCGGTACCCCGGTGTGTACGTGCCCTCCACGATGCGCGCCTTCACGGCGGCATAGGCCTGCTCCGACTTGCTCCCGACGGCGGTGCTGCTTACGGCGGTTTCAGTCACCTTGGGTTCCTTCCCAGTCTTCGTAGCGGGCACGCCACTGGGCGTTCATCGGATACAAACCGTCCACGCTGTTGCCCTGCTTGACCATCTCGAAGATGAAGGCCTCTTCCTTCTCCTGCGCGATGCACTCGTCCACCAGCTCGTCGGCGATGGCCGGCGGAATCACGAGGATCCCGTCCGAATCGGCCACGATGATGTCCCCGGGCTGGACCGTGGCCCCGCCGCAGGCGATGGTGATGTCCGTGTCCCACGGGATGTGGCGCCGGCCCAGCACGGCGGGGTGCGGGTTGGCGAAGTAGGTGGGCATGTCCAGTCCTGCCACGGCAGAAAAGTCCCGCACGCCGCCGTCGGTGATGATGGCCGCGGCACCGCGCATCTGGGCACGCAGCGCCAGGATGTCTCCCACGGTCCCTGTGCCCTTTTCTCCCCGGGCCTCCATGACCAGGATCTCGCCTTCGTTCACGGAGTCGATCGCCCGTTTTTGGGCGTTGAACCCTCCGCCGTGGGTCGTGAAGAGGTCCTCACGGTTGGGGACATAGCGCAGCGTCCGGGCGAGCCCGACGACGCGGCGGTCCGGGCGGGTGGCCTGCAGGCCGTCGATGCTCACGTTGTTCAGCCCACGCTTGCGCAACTGGCTGGACAGGGTGGCGGTGGCGACGGACTCGAGTTTCTTCTTCAACTCCGGGGTCAGGACAGGCACGACGGCGGTCAGACCGGCCGCTTCCCGAGAACCGTATGCTTCCTCCCGCTGCGTGTCGTCGGATTTGGGCCGGGCACCGAAGTCCGCGAACGCCGTCGTACCTTCCGTCACGGTGGTGGCCAGGCGGCCGCTGCTGAGCCCGCCGCCGGTGACTTCAACCTCGACGACGTCGCCGGGCCGGGCGACGGAGGCGCCGGCCGGTGTGCCGGTCAGGATGATGTCGCCGGGTTCGAGGGTGAGGAGCTGGGAAAGGTCGGCGACGAGGCGCGCAAAGGGGAACAGCAGCTCTTCGGTGGTGTCGTCCTGGACGAGTTCGCCGTTGTGCCAGGTGCGGATCCGCAGCCCGGAGGGGTCGACGTCGGCGGCCGGAATGAGCGCGGGGCCCACCGGGGTGAAGCCGTCGCCGCCCTTGGACCGGAGGTTGGAGCCCTTGTCCGCGTAGCGGAGGTCGTAGACGCCGAGGTCGTTGCTGGCCGTGACCCATTGGACGTGGCTCCAGGCGTCTTCCAGACCCACGCGGCGGGCGGGCGTGCCGATGACCAGCGCGATCTCGCCCTCGTAGCCGAGGAGTTCACAGCCAGCCGGACGCTCCACCGTTGAGCCGCTGAGGGCAAGGGACGACGAAGGCTTCAGGAAGTACGACGGCTGCTCCGGCATCCGGCCCCGCTGCGCCGCCCGGCTGGGGTAGTTAATATGCACCGCGATGACCTTGCGGGCCGCGGCCAGGGTGTGGTCGGTGACCTGTTCCAAGTTTCACTCCTCATCGAGTACGAAATCGTATACGATAACTATGACCCTGGAGTTTCGGGACGTCAACCCCCTGCATCCCCGGACGGATCGTGAGGCCCTTGTAGCCCCCGTCACGCCTGCCGTACAGTATGAATCCAAACAAAGGTTCAAATAAAGAATTCACAGTTCTATAATTGAACAACCGCACAATGAAGTGAGGAAAGCCCATGCAGTTCCACCACCACGGTTATGTATCCGGCGACCCGCGTGTCCAGGCGGCCGCCGGCGTCGGCATCACCAGACCCACTGATCTTCCCGACGAGGTCGACGTACTCATCGTCGGCAGCGGGCCCGCCGGCATGCTCGCCGCCGCGCAGTTGTCCCAGTTCCCGGGCGTCACAACCCGTATCGTGGAGCGTCGCCCCGGCAGGCTCGCGATCGGGCAGGCCGACGGGATCCAGGCCCGGAGCGTGGAGACATTCCAAGCCTTCGGATTCGCCGAGCGGATCATTGCCGAGGCGTACCGGATCACCGAGATGGCGTTCTGGAAGCCGGACCCGTCAGACCCTTCACGCATCATCCGTACCGCGCGGGCCCTCGACGATCCGACCGGGGATATCAGCGAATTCCCGCACCTGATCGTCAACCAGGCGCGCGTGCTGGACTACTTCGCCGAGTACATGGCGAACTCCCCCACCCGCATGACCGCCGACTACGGATACGAGTTCCGCGGCCTCGAAGTCACCAATGACGGTGACTACCCCGTCACCGTCACGCTCCTCCACACCGCCGGACCAAACGAGGGCCAGGAACGCATTGTCCGGGCCAAATACGTCGTGGGCGCGGATGGCGCGCGGAGCAAGGTGCGCGAGTCGATCGGCTGCACCCTCGCCGGCGACCAGGCCAACCACGCGTGGGGCGTCATGGACGTCCTTGCCGTCACGGACTTCCCCGACATCCGCACGAAGTGCGCCATCCAGTCCGGCACGGGCGGCAGCATCCTCCTGATCCCGCGCGAAGGCGGCCATCTCTTCCGCATGTACGTCGACCTTGGCGAGGTGGATCGGAACGACAACCGCTCCGTGCGGAACACCACCATCGAGGAGATCATCTCCAAGGCCAACGACATCCTCCATCCCTACACGCTCGATGTGCGTAACGTCGCCTGGCACAGCGTGTACGAAGTGGGCCACCGCCTCACGGACAGGTTCGACGACGTCCTGCCGGACCAGCGCGGCACCCGCACACCGCGTGTGTTCATTGCCGGCGACGCATGCCATACGCACAGCGCCAAGGCCGGCCAAGGCATGAACGTCTCCATGCAGGACGGCTTCAACCTGGCCTGGAAGCTCGGGCACGTACTCGAAGGACGCAGCCCGGAGAGCCTGCTGTCCACATACTCCGCCGAGCGCCAAGTGGTTGCCAAGAACCTCATCGACTTCGACAAAGAGTGGTCCACGCTCATGGCGAAGAAGCCCGAGGAATTTGAGGACCCCACCGAGCTGGAGAACTTCTACGTGAGCACCGCAGAGTTCCCTGCCGGCTTCATGACCCATTACGCTCCCTCGCCGCTGATCGCCGAGCCAACACATCAAGGCCTGGCCACGGGATTCACCATCGGTAAGCGTTTCAAGTCCGCGCCCGTGGTGCGCGTCTGCGATACCAACCCGCTACAGCTCGGCCACCAGGCCAAGGCTGACGGACGGTGGCGCATCTACGTCTTCGCGGACGCTGCGGGTGCGGGAACGGCACAGGGGGGAGCGTCCGCCGTCGCCGACTTTGCCGAGTGGATCGCGAACTCGCCGGACTCGCCGCTGGCCGCAACGCCGTCGGGCGCTGACCGGGACGCGTGGTTCGACGTGAAGGTGATCTACCAGCAGGAGCACACGAGCGTCGACATCGGAGCGGTGCCGGAAGCATTCAAGCCGGAGGTCGGACCGTTCAAGCTCACCTACCTTGAGAACGTCTACGGCACCGATCCTTCGGCAGACATCTTCGAGCTGCGTGGCCTCGACCGCGACGGCGTCGTGGTGGTGGTGCGGCCGGACCAGTACGTGGCGAACGTCTTGCCCTTGACCGCGACGGCGGAACTCGCCGCGTTCTTCGCGCCCCTCCTTCGATCGGGACGGACCGCAGCGGTCTGAGCTGTTGGCGCGTTCCGGCGTGCGGGACCAACGCAAGGGTTCATTCTGTCGGTGGCCCGTCGTAGGGTACCGGCATGGACATCATCATGGTTCCCGGGTTCTGGTTGGACGCTTCTTCGTGGTCGGAGGTCACGCCGCCGCTCGTTGCTGCGGGCCACACGGTCCACCCGCTCACGCTGCCTGGGCTGGAGGCAATTGACGCCCCGAGGTCCGGTATCGGCCTCAGGGATCACATCGAGGCAGTAGTGGCAGCCGTCGACGCCGTTGGCAGTCCTGTTGTACTGGTCGGCCACTCCGGTGGAGGTGCCATCATCCACGGCGCCGTCGACGCCCGCCCGGACCGGGTGGTCCGGGCGGTCTACGTGGACAGCGGACCGCTTGGCGAGGGCGGCGTCATCAACGACGAACTGCCTGTCGAGGGCGATGCCGTGCCCTTGCCGCCATGGGAGCTGTTCGAAAATGAGGACCTCGTGGACCTCAACGAGGAGCTGCGGGCCGCGTTCCGGGCACGCGCCATCCCGGAGCCAAAGAACGTGACCACGGATAAGCAGCGCTTGCACGATGTGCGCCGCTACGACGTCCCCGCCACCATCATCGCGTGCGAGTTCCCCTCCAGCCTGCTCGGCGAGTGGATCGAATCCGGCCACCCGTTCGTGGCCGAGCTCGCACGCATCAACGACGTGGAATTCATGGATCTGCCCACCGGACACTGGCCCCAGTTCACGAAGCCGCATGAACTCGGCGAGGCCATTCTTGCGGCGGTTGAGCGGACGGGTTAGTCACCGCGCCGAATGGCTCGTTTCGGGCTTACGGTAGCTCTCCACCGTGACCTCCAGTGCTTGGTCCCACGATGTTGCCTTAACACCCAGCATCTTCCGCGTCTCCTCGGAGTCGATCACGAAGGGCATCGTGAATTGGTAGCTGGAAGCTGAGATCTCGCGCATGATCGGAATGACGGTGCCGAGGGCTTTAAGTGACCACTGCGGGATCGGGGCCACCCGGCCCTTCACGCCCCAACGCTCATTCACCTGCCGCGCGATTTCCGAGCGCGGGACGGATGCACTCGGCACATGCCAGGCCCGTCCCCATTCGCCCGGGTGGTCTGCGGCCGCGATAAGTGTCGCGGCGATATCGGGCAGGAAGCTCCAACTGTGCTCCAGTACGGGGTCCCCCACGACACGCGCCGTTTTGGAGGCCAGGAGTGGTTGAAAAAAGCCGCCGCCAAGATGAGTCGACATCCCCGCCGCCCCAGGACCGAAGTAGTCGCTCGCCCGAACCTCCACGGCCCGGATTTCACCGCGTTCGTGCGCGGCAAGGACTTTCTCCCAACCCGCTTTGCGCACGAGGCCCTTCTTCTCGGTGGTGGCGAGCTGTGAATGCTCGGTCATCGGACCGTCCGGCGGGCCGTACGCATAGAGGTTGCCCATGAGCACAAGACCGGCCCCGGAGTCACGGGCCGACTTGATCACGGCGTCGAAGATCGGAGGCCAATCGGCTACCCAATTGGTGTAGGGCGGATTGGTGCAAACGAAGATCGTGTCGGCTCCACGCGCAGCCCGTGTCACGTCGGCCGGGTTGCTCGCGTCCAGTTTCACGGGAGTCGCCCCGGGGACCGTAGTGCCGCTGCGCGTGCCGAGAGTTACCTGGTCTCCACGGGCGGAGAGCTGCCTCGCGAGCGTCGCGCCTACGAGTCCGGCGCCGAGGATAAGATGGCGTGCCACGATGGTTACTCCCTAACTCTCCGGCGATGCTTTGCTGGTGACGTCGCACCGAAGTACGGCGCAGCCGCTTACCCTTGACAAGATCCGAGGGTGGAATGAATGATACGAGCCTCATCAGCTTTGTACCTACCGGTGGTCAATAGCTGAATTGGTGTCTAACAATGTCGAAAGAGCACATTGACTGTATTCGTGTGGGCATGTTTTTCAGTCGGGTTGCTTGCGTTGCTCCTGAACTGGATGAGCGTGATCGGAACGCTGATCGTGCCACGTCCGCTGCACAGCAACCTTTCACGGATGACCCATTTGGTCACTGCGAAAATCTTCTTTGTCATCACTAAGCCCGTCTCCTCGTACGAAGTACGTGATCGGATCCTTGCCTGGCAGTCCCCCATGGCGCTGTTCGTCCGTCTGCTGGTTTGGGTGATCGTGTTCGACTTGTCGTTCAGTCTCCTGCTTCTTCCCTTCGTCGACGGTGACCTCTGGCAAGCCGCAAGCGAGGCTGGCTCCGCGATGTTCACGCTTGGCTATGCTGCTCCATCGAATGTCGGCAACACCGTGTTGGTTTACGTCGCCGCCTATACCGGGTTGATCGTGATCGCTCTGCAGATCGGTTATCTGCCAACGCTCTATGCAGCCTTCAACAGGCGGGAGGCGGAAGTAACGCTCCTCGTATCGAGGGCAGGCTCACCCTCATGGGGACCCGAGCTTCTGGTGCGCACACGGTTTGGGATGGCCGCCCAAACCAGCACCAGCGAGCTCAGCGAGCTTTACCAAAGGTGGGAGCGATGGGCCGCGGATGTCGCCGAATCACACAGCACCTACCTGACGCTGGTATGGTTCCGTTCGCCTTCACCGCAATCGAACTGGCTCAACTCCCTCCTCAGCGTCATGGACGCGGCCGCGTTGCAGCTTGCGCTGAGTCCGGGGTCCGCCCCGAGCACCCGGGCTCGGCTGGTCATTCGGATGGGATTCACCTGCCTGAACCAAGTGGCCCGGGCCATCCGGATCCCGGTCGACGAAGACCCCGATCCCGATTCCGAACTCGATGTGACATTTGAAGACTTTCAAGCGGCCGTGGAACTCATGCGGACCGTCGATTACCCGATTGAGGTGACGGCGGAGCAAGCATGGCCACATTTCAGGGGCTGGCGCGTCAACTACGAAAGGGTCGCATACGCCCTTGCCTACGCGATCGATGCCCCGCCATCAATGTGGAGCGGCCCGCGACGCTTCGCATCCGAACCGGTCATGCCGCACAGGCCGAAGAACCGCACTTCCAAGGACGTCAAGCCGGACGATCCGCAAATGATTGCCAAGAGGAAGACACAGTGACAGCAAGGTGCAAGGATGGCAACGCACATGACGGTTGAACTGCATCGAAGAAGAGAAGCATCATGCCCATGATCGACGTGTACGCCACCGCAGGGACTTTCGCAGACAAACACCAGCTCGCGATTGATCTGGCGTCGACGGTGATGCGTGTGGAGCAGGTGCCGGATATCCCGATGTTCCGCAAGAACACGGCGGCATTCATCCATGAATTCCCGGCGGGGGATCTGTCGAATGTCGACGGCGACAGCAACTACGTGCGCGTCCAGGTGCTCACGAACGCGGGCGCGCTGAACCGCGAAAAGCAGCTCGCCGTTGTCGAACAACTCACCGCGCTCGTCGCGACGGCGGCCGCGGACCCGACGCTGCCTGATCGAACCTGGGTCCTGCTCACCGAAGCGCCCGACGGCGGCTGGGGCCTCAACGGCCACGCCAACACTAACGAGGAACTCATCGCAGCCGCGCGTGCACAGATTGCCTCACTCCAGGGGCACACCCCGCAGGCCTGACTTCCGGCAGCAAGCCGGGCTAGGGGCGCCAAGCGCCCCTGACGCGGACTTGGCTACTCGCGCGGACTTGGCTACTCAGCAAACACCTGCTTGGCGACCGCCATGGCGGACATCGCCTTGGGCCAGCCCGCATAGAACGCCAGGTGCGTAATAGCCTCGCTCAATTCGGTTTCGCTGAGTCCGTTTGCCTTCGCGAGACGCAGGTGGCCAAAAAGCTGCTCAGTGCTGCCGCTTGTCACGAGACAGGCAACGGTAATGAGGCTCCGGTCCCGCTTGGCCAATTCGGGGCGTTCCCAGACGTCAGCGAAGAGAACGTCGTCGGTGAGTGAGGCAAGTTTGGGCGAGATGTCTCCGACGAGTTGCTGGGCACGGGATGGTTCGGCCATGGGGTTCTCCTTGTTAGTGAAAGCTTGTCGACTTGCTTTCAATCCTAGGAATGGCCACCGGAATGAGGCAGGGTCCGCTATTACCTGTTTCCCGATGAACTCCGCGGGCCGGGGTTAGAGCGGCGGATATCTTCTGAGGCCTACCACTCCGCCTGCGGCGATGAGGGTTCCGCCGAAGGCCAACAGGATTCCAGCCACTGAAACGCTTGGAGCAATGGGATGGTCACTCTGGGCGGGGGCGCCCGGGTCAATCCGGGTAGCGGTCGCCGCAGAGGTTGAATTTTGCGTCGAGGGGCTCGGGCTGGAAACGATCGGCGAAGGCACTGTAGCTGTGGTTGCCGCCGGTGGCGCGGCCTGAGTTGGGTCCGCCCGCACGGTCACCGCCGTCGAAGGCGTTGAGGCGCCACCGGACGGAACCGCGACGCCGGGATCCGGCTGGGGTTGCGGTTGTACAGGCGGGATAGCCGTGGCCGACGGAGTGGGTTTTTCCGATGGCCGGGGAGATGGGGAGTTGGCGGGAGAGCACATGCCAACCACCCCCAGAAGCCCTTGCGAATCGCAGTTTGCGGCCCCCGCTCTCTCTGCTGGCGCAAGTGCGATCAGGCACAACGCGAAAGGGAGCGCGACGAGGGCAACTGGAACCTTCCGGCGAGTCATGGCTTCGACTCTACCTACTCTGCGGCAACTTGGCAGGCGGGCGGCGTTCGCTTCAGTCCCCGAGCTGACCCAGAATCCGGGCCAATTCGGCGCGATCTTCTGCGCTGAGCCGGGCAAAGTACTCGGAAGACTTGCCACGCCTTTCAGCGCTGATCTTCGCAAAGAGTTGCTGCCCATCCCTGGTGGCGGCGACGAGGGTGGCGCGCCGGTCCGTGGGGTCCGGATCGCGGCGGACGAGGCCTTTGACCTCGAGCTGGTCCACCACTTCCGTGGCCGATCGTGGCGCAATGCGCAGCCGTTCCGCCAAGTCTTTCAGCCGAATCGGGTCCCCTGGCGCCGGGCGCATAAGAGTCATGAGCGCCCGCCATTGGTGCGGCGTCAGCTCCCACGGAGACAGCTGCTCGGCCCAGGTCCGGCGCAGCCCCCGGAAGGCGGCATGGAAGAGATCGCCAAGGTCGGCAGAATCTGAGGGCTGTGACTGCATTCTGTCAGTCTAGCAATTTGACCTGTAGCCACATAGTGAGGTAACCTCTGTATTAGTAGGCGCGATTCCCGCGCCCCGCTCGCCACTGGAGGTGGTGCTTATGACGGAGAACATCCTCACCCAAAATCCCCATCGACCGGGCGTCGGAGCCCGAAGTCCCGGCCGCGGCCCCGCCCGCCTCAATCCCGCGGACCGTACCCAGTTGAAACAGCACCCCGTGAGCCTCAAACGGATCGCCGGGCTGTTCACCCCGCACAAGGCGACCATCGCCGTCGTCGTGCTTCTCATCAGCGCTTCAAGCATCATCGGCCTGGCGCAGCCGTTCCTGGTCCGCCACATCATCGACGTCGCGCTGCCCGGCAAGGATCTGCCACTGCTCGCGTGGCTGGCCGCCGGATTGATCGCCGTGGCCGCCGCAACCGCGCTGATTGGCGTGCTGCAGACGTGGATGACCACGGGCATGGGCCAGAAGATCATGCACACCTTGCGCACGCGCCTGTTCACCCACTTGCAAAAGCAATCGCTCGGATTCTTTACCCGGACCCGCAGTGGCGAGGTGCAGTCGCGGTTGAACAACGACATTTCCGGCCTGCAGCAAGTCATCACCTCCACCGCGACCGGTGTTGCGTCCAACCTGACCACGGCCATTGCCACCGCCATCGCCATGGTGGCCATTTCGCCCGGGCTCTCGCTCTTGTCCCTGATAGTGATACCGCCGGCTGTTTGGTTCACCCGCCGGGTGGCCCTGCTCCGGCGCAACATCACGTCAACGCTGCAAAGCGAGCTGGCCACCATGAACACCCAGGTCGAGGAAGGGCTGTCAGTCTCCGGAGTCAGGCTCTCCAAAACCCTCGGAACCACCAAGCGCGACGCCCACCGCTACACGGAAAGCTCCAAAAGGCTGATCGGCCTGGAGATGCGCTCCCAGTTGGCCGGCCGCTGGCGCATGTCCACCATGGGCATAATCTTCTCGGCCATTCCGGCGCTGATCTACCTCGCCGCCGGACTGCCCGTCACCAGCGGCGGCATGACCATCGGCACGCTCGTGGCGTTCACCGCGCTGCAAGGCGCCATCTTCCGCCCGGTCATGAGCTTGCTGGATCTCGGCGTCCAATGGGTCACCGCAATGGCCCTGTTCAGCCGCATCTTTGAGTACCTGGACTTGGCTCCCGAGATCACTCCCCCGGCGCGGCCCGTCCCGCTGGACCCGGCCGCAGTGCGCGGCGAGGTCCGCTTTGAGGGCGTCCGTTTCGCGTACGACGGCGGCACGGACGTTCTGCTCGACGTCGACCTCACGCTTCCGGCCGGCACCAGCACCGCAATCGTGGGCCCCACGGGCTCCGGCAAATCGACGCTGGGCTCGCTGGTCCCGCGCCTGCATGACGCCACCGCCGGGCGGATCACCATTGACGGCGTCGACGTGCGCGACATCGCCCCTGAGGACCTGACGAAAATCGTTGGCGTGGTGTCCCAGGAGACGTACTTGATTCACGACACCATCCGGGAAAACCTGCTGCTGGCTGCACCCGGCGCGGACGACGCAGTGCTGTGGAGCGCGCTGGCCTCGGCACAGATCGCGGACCTGATCGCAAGCTTGCCCGACGGCCTGGACACCATGGTCGGCGCTCGGGGCCACCGCTTCTCCGGAGGAGAACAGCAGCGCTTGGCGATTGCCCGAACCATCCTGCGCAATCCGAAAGTGCTGGTCCTCGACGAAGCTACCTCCGCCCTGGACAACGCAACCGAGGCCCATGTCCAGGCGGCGCTCGACCGGCTGGCCGTCGGCCGGACTACGCTCACCATCGCCCACAGGCTCTCCACCGTGGAGAAAGCCGATCAGCTCGCAGTGCTCTCGCGCGGTGCCATCGTGGAGTTCGGAACGCCCGGAAACCTTCGCGATTCAGGCGGCGCGTATGCGCGGCTTGTCGAGGCCGGGGAGACTGTGGAGTTTGCCGATCATGCTGCCGCAGCCCGCCTCACGGCATGAACCGGTACCCGATCCCTACCTCGGTGATCAGGTGGCGCGGGTTCCCGGGCTCCGGTTCCAGTTTCCGGCGGAGCTGGGCCATGTACACGCGCAGGTAATTGGCCTCCTTGGCGTAGGCCGGGCCCCACACCTCGCTGAGGAGCTGCTGTTGGGTGATCAGCTTCTCGGGATTGCGCACGAAAAGATCCAGGATCCTCCACTCCGTCGGCGTGAGGCGGACGTCTTCGCCGTCGCGCGTCACGCGTCTCATGGCAAGGTCCGCAGTGAACGATTCAGTGACCAGCACGGGCGCTTCTTCGCCCGGGTCAGAGGTGCGCCGCAGGATCGCCCGGAGGCGCGCGAGCAGCTCGTCGAGTCCGAACGGTTTGGTGATGTAGTCGTCCGCGCCGGCGTCCAAGGCTTCCACCTTGTCGTCCGAGCCGTGACGTGCGGAGAGGACCAGGATGGGTACGCTACTCCACTCACGCAAGCGGGTGATGACTGTGGTTCCGTCGATGTCTGGCAGCCCCAGGTCGAGGATCAAGACGCCAACCGGGTGCTGGGCGGCAGAGCGCAAGGCCGATTCGCCGTCGGACGCTGTGGCCACAGTGTAACCGTGGGCTTGGAGCGTAATCCGCAAGGCCTTGACGATGTGGGGATCGTCGTCCACCACCAGGACGTGGCTCATCCCGCCTCCCTGGAGGCGCTATCCGGACTGCCCGAAGGCGGCATGTGGCGGTGCTGCAAAAGAACGGATTGCGCCTCCAGGGGAGCTTGCGCCTCCTCGTGCGGGAACGCGACCCCTGTGGATAGCGGAAGCCGGATGACCATGGTCAGGCCGCCGCCCGGAGTCTCTTCCGCGGTGAGCGTGCCTCCCATCGCCTCCGTGAATCCCTTGGCCACGGCGAGCCCCAAGCCAACCCCGGTGGTGGAAGGGACGTCGTTGAGCCGCTGGAATGGCTGGAACATCCTGACGACGCTTTCGGCGGGGACTCCTTGGCCGTGGTCGATGATGCGCAGTTCTCCGGACGGCCTCCCGTCCAGGGTGGACGAGCTAAAGCCACCAGCGGCTCCCACCAGCACAACATCGGAATCCGGAGCGTACTTGATGGCATTCTCCACGATGTTTGCGATAACGCGTTCCAGCATCCCGGCGTCGGCGTCGATCTCCGGCATGTTCCCGGGCAGGTCGACGCGCACCCGCCCCGGCGGCATGCCATGGAGGGCCGTGGGGATCACTTCGTACCAGCGCACCGGGCGAATGAGGGCATTCACCGAGTCCGAGGTAATGCGGGACATGTCCAGGAGGTTCCCCACGAGGACGTCGAGCCTGTCCGAGCATTCCTCGATGGTTGCCAGCAGTTCCTGTTCCTCCTCCGGTGTGTAGTGGACGTTGCTTTGCCGCAAGCCGCCGACGGCCAATTTGATCCCGGCCAGCGGAGTCCGCAAGTCGTGGGAGACGGCGCGCAGGATGGAGGTTCGCATGGTGTTGCTTTCGGCCAAGCGCCTGACTTCACGTCGGCTTGCCGCCAATTGCCGCCGCTCGAGCTGGGCCGAAAGGTGCGCGCCGAAGGCGCTGAGTAGGCGGCGGTCGCTGGCTGGCAGGATGCGGCCGGACAGGACCAGGCGGGTTCCGGCGTCGATCTGTTCGGTGTTTTCGCCGCCGTCGGCAGGGAGGGGTGCGGCCTCTCCGGCCTTGGCGACGAGGCGCCAGCCGCCCGCTGTCCCGCCGCCCGGGCCCGCGGTGCCAGCCCTGTACAACGCAGCCCCGCGCATCTGGAATACGTCCAACGCTTGCTTCAAAAGTCCTTCGACGGTGTCCTCGGCGCTCGATGCCCCGCGCGTGAGGTCACCCAGGGTGGTGGCCTCGGCACGGGCACGGGCGGCTTCCTTGGAGCGCCTGGCCGAGACGTCCACCACGGCCGCAACAGCGGCTGAAACGCCCACGAAAACCAGCAACGCGATGATGTTCTCGGGGTCGCTGATGGTCAGGGTCCCCACAGGCGGTATGGAGAAGAAATTCACCAACAGGCTGCTCCACAAGGCACCGAGCAGAGCGGGCCACAACCCGCCCACCAGGGCGACGGCAACCGAGCCCGTCAACTGGAGGAGCACCGCCGTCGTGATGTTGTGGGAAGGACTCGCCGCCAGCAGGAGCTGCAAAAGAACCGGCAGGACCACCGCCATAGCAAACCCGACGATCACCCTTGTGCGACCAAGGTCCCGCTGCCGTGGACGGTCCACGCCCCGGCCGCCCAAGGGATGCGAAACCATGTGCACGTCAATATCGCCGGAGTCACGCACCACCCGGTTGCCGATCCCCCGCCCGGTCAGCCTGGCGACGAGGCTCCGGCGCCGGGAAATCCCGACGACGATCTGCGTCGCGTTCACGCTGCGGGCAAAGTCAAGCAAGGCCTTCGCTGGGTCCTCCCCTGCCACCGTGTGGTAGCTGCCACCCAAGTCCCGGACCAACAGGCGCTGGGCTTCCAGCGCCCGCGGAGATTCCGAAGCCACACCATCAGCGGCGCGGACGTGCACGGCGAGCAGGTCGCCGCCATTGACGCGCTTGAGGATCCGGGCGGCCCGGCGGACAAGGACCTCCCCTTCCGGCCCGCCTGTGAGGCCGATGACGATGCGTTCGCGGGCGGGCCAGCTCGCCTCGATCCCCTGTTCCGAACGGTACTTCGCGAGCCCTTCGTCCACGCGGTCGGCCAGCCACAGCAGCGCCAGTTCCCGTAATGCCGTCAGGTTGCCCATCCGGAAATAGTTGGACAGGGCAGCGTCGATCTTGTCCGCCGAATAGATCTTGCCGTCGCCCAGCCGTTGCCGCAACAGCTCCGGTGAGATGTCCACAAGATGGATTTGATCGGCACGCCGCACGACGTCGTCGGGCACTGTCTCCGCCTGCCGGACGTCGGTGATGGCACTCACGACGTCACCAAGGGAAGCCAGGTGCTGCACGTTGACGGTGGAGAGGACGTTGATGCCGGCGTCGAGCAGTTCCTCGACGTCTTGCCAGCGCTTTGCGTTGCGGCTTCCGGGGATGTTCGAGTGGGCGTATTCGTCGACGACGGCGATGCGCGGCTTGCGTGCCAAGACCGCGTCGACGTCCATCTCTTCAAAGCTGGTGTCCCGGTACGCAATCGTGTGCGGCGGGATGACTTCCAATCCGTCCATCAAGGCACGGGTGTCGCTGCGCCCATGGTCCATGGCGAAGGCCACCACCACGTCTTCACCGCGGCCGCGCAGCCGGTGAGCCTCCTCAAGCATGGCGTAGGTCTTCCCTACTCCCGGGGCTGCCCCGAGGAAAATGCGCAACGTTGCCCGTGCCATGTGGTCATTCTTTCACTTGTTTAACGCGTCGGTTGCCCGCAAGAAAGCCAGCCTTTTTGACCGGCGCGTCTGCCCGCCGGGGAACTTTCGGAGCGGTAGTCTCACGATCAGCAATACATGTGCCTCGGGGGATGGTTCTCTTTACGGCTGCGTCACCGCGGCCACTGTCCTTACCGACCGTGGCTTCGGTTTGAGCGTGGCGGTAAAGGAGAAAGCAATTACTGGCATACAAGATAGCCCCAGGATGTCCACCGGGCGCGCACGCCTTCAATTCCCCCGTACACAGCGCCTCCATCGATTCGGAGCCGCAATAGCAATTGGCGTTTGCCTGTCCCTGTTGCCCGCCCCGGCCATGGCAAGCCCAACACCTGCACCGTCACCCTCAGCCTCCACGGACTCCGTGGCACCACAGGTTCCCGGGACCGGGGTCCCCGCGCAGGTGCCTGTGACGCCGTCGCCATCATCGACGACGTTACCCGCGCCCGGGCCGACCGGTCCGGCCCCGACGCCGGCTCCCACCGCGACGCCGGTTCCGACACCGGGCGCCACGCCGCCAAAGGCAATCGAACCTTCGCCCACCACGTCAGCCACCCCTGCACCTTCCTCCACAACCGTAAAGGCATCCGGCTTCGCCGTCCCTGGCGCGATCGGCGCCAAGCACGAAAGCCTCGGCGGTGACGCCGGCGGACTCGGCCCGGCGATTGCGGAGCAACAGTGCGATCTCCCCGGAGGGGCTTGCCGGCAGCAATTCCAGAGGGGGTGGATCTACTTCGTCCCGGGATACGGGACGTTCGAAGTTTGGGGCGCGATCAACGGCCGCTACCAACAGCTGTCCGCAGACACGGGCGGTCTGGGGTACCCGAGCAGCGACGAGCAATGCGGACTGCCTGGAGGGGCGTGCCGGCAGCAATTCCAACGCGGATCCATCTACTTCGTCCCGGGATACGGGACGTTCGCAGTTTGGGGCGCGATCAACGGCCGCTACCAACAGCTGTCCGCAGACACGGGCGGTCTGGGGTACCCGAGCAGCGACGAGC
>NZ_JBYSXB010000009.1:86659-134414 GCF_058781765.1 Arthrobacter sp. FW306-1B-G06A
CGAGCAATGCGGACTGTCTGGAGGGGTATGCTCCCAGCAGTTCCAACGCGGATCCATCTACTTCGTCCCGGGATACGGGACGTTCTCCGTTGTGGGCGCCATCAGTGGCCGCTACCAGTCCCTGGGCGGCCTCAGCGGCTACCTCGGAGCCCCGCACGGTGACGAGCAGTGCGGCCTGCGGTTCGGCGGCTGCTCGCAACAGTTCACGCGGGGAAAGATCTACTTTGCGATAGGCGCCGGAACCCAGCCGGTTTGGGGCGGCCTTGGCAGTTTCTACGACTCCCGCCATTCCCAGGACGGCGTCATCGGGTACCCCGTCACGGGCGAAGCCTGCGACGGGGCCGGGAACTGCAGCCAGAGCTTCCAGTTCGGACAGCTTCAGTGGATCAACGGTGGAGGTGTCAGGTACACGATCTCCACCGCAGGGTACTGCCCCGCTTTGAACTCCGGCGCCGTGAAGTACCCGACTAACGGGGCGCAAAGGGTGTCCCTGGCGGTAGCGGACGCGTACCGGGCAACCCAGGTATCGATGCGGGCAACCCAGGTATCGATGATCACCTGCGTCCGCAGGCCCGGTGACGGGCAGTACGTGAAGGAGTGGGGCGCGATCGGCTCCGCCGGGGAGTCGGGGTTCGCCGGTCCCGGCGTGGCAACCGGCCCCACTTGGCAGGCGTTCTCGCCCACTGGTTCGTTCACGGTGACCGAAGCGTTCGGCCTCGGCAACCCGGGAACGGCCCTGTCCTACCGGACGCTGAACCAGTTCTCGCGCTGGGGCGGCAGGCTCAATGCGAACTACAATCAGTACTTCGAATCCAGCTCGGACATCTTCCCGGACGAGAACATGTGGTACTTCGCGACCCGGCCAACGCACGATTATCGTCAGGGAGTGGTCATCAATTACAACCGGCCACCGGACTCGCCAATCATCATGAACGCCGGATTCGCGATCTTCATGCACGGCAACAACAAACCCACCTGGGGTTGCCTCGCGTTCAACGATCCGGACTTGCTGCAGTTCATGCACACCGCCCAGGCCGGGGACCGGATTGTGATGGGAGTAGGCTATGAAATCTTCTGGTAGGAGCGTCCGCACCTGGGCGGTGCCACTGTCCGTTGCCCTGGCCGGGCTCTTGCTGACTGCTTGCCAGGGCGGCCCGGAGCCAAGTGGCTCAGCGGCGAGCCCGGCACCAGCCAGCGCCCCGGCCTCTCCAAAAACCGATGCCACGGCCTCCCCGGGCACCACGGCCATGGACAGCAGGATCATCGGGACCCCCGACGCGCAGGCCTGCAAAGTGCCTGGCACAGACGAGATCCGGCAAAAGCTTGGAGCCATTGCCGCGCAGATCCAGCAGGGTGTGCAATCAGTCACGGAAACCCAAGGCGTAAAAGAAACGAGTTGCACTTTCAGCTTGGTGGGTGTGCCCAACGGACAGGATCCGGATCCGGGCAACGCCCTGACCATTTCCACAACCGTGTACCCGGACACGGCTGCCTTGGGCAAAGTGGAACTGCCTCGGCTCATGATGTCCCCCAAGTCCGTCGACGGCGCAGGCGAACGGGCTTGGTACGCGCGGAACCAGTTGTCCTCGAGTACCGAGTACGTCCTTGAATCAGCTTCGAAGAACGTCATCACGAGGATCACGCTGGCCGTCCCTGTCCAAGCACCGCCGGTCGAACAGTCCCAGGACAAACTCACCTCGCTACTGCAAGCTCCCTGACGCGGGACGGCCAGCCACTTCACATGGCCGGTTTCCTTTAATTGGTTTCCTTTATTTGGCTGCAACTGCCGCCACGTCCAGGTTCAGCTCGGTGACGTTGACGGACGGCTGCCCAAGGAAGGCCTCAAGTCCGGTGACGGTTCGGCGGTCAACCATGGCCTGCACCGTCTCGGGACTCAGTCCGTGCGCCTTTGCCACCCTGGGCACTTGGAGGCGGGCGTAGGCAACCGAGATCTGCGGGTCCAGCCCTGAACCGCTCGCCGTCACGGCGTCCGCGGGGACGTCGGACTCCTTGACACCTTCCGCAGCGGCAACGGCGGCACGGTTGGCTTTGACGGCGTCGAGCAGTTTGGGATCGTTGGGTCCCAGGTTGCTGGCAGTGGATGCCCCCGGGTCCCACTTGGCCGCCGAGGGGCGGGCGTGGAACCACAGCGGGTTCTGGGTGCCGGCGTCGTTGGCAGAGACTTGCGCGATCAGGGCAGAAGCGGCGGGCTTACCTGCCGCGTCTTTCACGATGGAGCCATTGGCCTGGAAAGGCGCAACGGCCTGGCCGATACCGAAAATCGCCAATGGGTAGATCAATCCAAGGACCACGGTGGCCAGGAGCAAGAACCGAAGTGCCGTTCCTGCTTGCCGAAAATAGCCGGGAAGGGTGTTCATGGTTGTCTCCTAGCCGATGCCGGGGATGAGGGAAATGAGCAGGTCGATGAGCTTGATCCCGATGAAGGGAGCCACAAGACCGCCGAGGCCATAAATGGCCAGGTTCCGGGCCAGTGCCTGGTTTGCCGAGACAGCGCGGTACTTGACCCCCCGCAAGGCGAGCGGCACCAGGGCAATGATGATCAACGCGTTGAAGATCACCGCGGAGAGGATGGCCGAGGACGGCGAGGCCAGGCCCATGATGTTCAAGAGCCCGAGTCCGGGAAAGGCGCCTGTGAACAGGGCTGGCACGATTGCGAAGTACTTCGCCACGTCGTTGGCGACCGAGAACGTGGTCAAGGCGCCGCGGGTGATGAGCAACTGTTTGCCGATGCCCACGATGTTGATGAGTTTGGTGGGATCCGAGTCCAGATCCACCATGTTGGCAGCTTCCTTGGCAGCCGGAGTACCCGAATTCATGGCGACGCCGACATCCGCCGCTGCCAGCGCGGGGGCATCGTTGGTGCCGTCGCCCGTCATGGCCACCAGCCGGCCGTGCGCCTGTTCTTCCTTGATGACAGCGAGTTTGTCCTCCGGAGTGGCCTCGGCGACGAAATCGTCGACGCCTGCCTCTGCAGCGATTGCCTTGGCCGTGATGGGGTTGTCACCCGTGATCATCACCGTCCGGATGCCCATCCGGCGTAGTTCGGCAAAGCGGGCATGCATGCCCGGCTTGACCACGTCGGCGAGGTGGATCGTGCCGAGGACCCGGGCTCCGCCGTCGTGCCCGACGCCGGCCACCAACAGCGGGGTGCCGCCCTGGGCTGAGATTTCCCGCACCTTGCGGTCCACTTCGGCGGGCGTCTGGCCACCGGCGTCCGCCACGAACTTCGCGACGGCGGTAGCGGCGCCCTTGCGGATCTTCCGCCCGTCGAGGTCCAGGCCGCTCATCCGCGTGCTCGCGCTGAACTCGACAATTGCGAACTCTTCCGTTCCCTTCAGGAGAGCGGCAAGGTCCGGGCCGCCGACGCCCTTTTCCGCTGCGAGATCCACGATCGAGCGTCCCTCCGGCGTCTCGTCGGCAAGGCTGGATAGCCGGGCAGCCTCGATGAGTTCGGTCCGCTCGACGTCGTGGGCGGGGAAGAAGTTGACCGCGCGGCGGTTGCCGTAGGTGATGGTGCCGGTCTTGTCGAGCAGGAGGGTGGTGATGTCTCCCGCGGTCTCCACGGCGCGGCCGGAAGTGGCCAGGACATTGTGCTGCACCAAGCGGTCCATGCCAGCGATGCCGATAGCCGGCACGAGCGCGCCGATCGTCGTCGGGATCAGGCAGACCAGCAGCGCCACCAGCACGATCGGCGAGGGCGTTGCCCCCGGCAGGGAAGCGAACGGCGCCAAGCTCATGGTGACCGCAAGGAACACGATGGTGAGCGAGACAAGGAGGACGTGGAGGGCGATTTCGTTGGGCGTCTTTTGCCGAACAGCGCCTTCCACAAGCTTGATCATCCGGTCAATAAACGTTTCGCCCGCCTCAGCCGTAATGCGAACGGCGATGCGGTCCGAAAGGACCTTGGTGCCGCCGGTCACGGAGGAGCGGTCGCCACCGGATTCACGGATCACGGGCGCCGATTCACCCGTGATGGTGGATTCGTCCACGCTCGCCAGGCCCTCGATGATCTCGCCATCGGAGGGGATGACGTCCCCTGCTTCGCACATGACGACGTCGTTCTTCCGCAGTTCCGTTCCCGGCACTTCCTTGAGGGTGCCGTCCTCCAGCCGAAGCCGGGCAACGACACCTTTCCTGCTGGCCCGGAGACTGTCTGCCTGGGCCTTGCCGCGGCCCTCGGCGATGGCTTCCGAGAGGGTTCCGAAGAGCACCGTCAGCCAAAGCCAGATTGTCACCGATATGCCGAACACTGCTGGCTTGAGGATGCAGATGGCCGTGCAGAGAGCCGCCCCTACCAGCACGGTGAACATCACGGGAGAGTGGATCATCTGGCGTGGCCCCAGTTTCCGTACTGCAACCGGCAGCGCAGTCCGGACACTAGCAAGGTCCAGCTTTGCCGGTGCCTTGGTGTGGTGCTTGTGCTCTCCCGGAGTTCCCAGGGGATTTCCGTCTGCGTAGGTCCGGGCGGCGGTGTCCGTTGTGGACGGGGTCATTTGAGGAGTCCTTCTGCGAGGGGGCCCAGGGCGAGGGCAGGGAAGTAGCTCAACGCCGTCATGATCACCGTGACGGCGAGCAAGAGCGAACCGAAGAGCCAGCCATGGGTGGGCACTGTTCCGGCGAATGCCGGGATCCGGGGCTGTTTTGCCAGGGATCCTGCCAGGGCCAACACCAGCACGATGGGGAGATAGCGGCCAAGCAGCATGGCGATTCCCATCATGGTGGACAGGTAGGGGCCGGAGGTGGTGATACCGGCGAACGCGGAGCCGTTGTTGTTGGCTCCGGAGGTGAAGGCGTACAGCACTTCGCTGAATTGGTGCGGTCCGGTGGCAGGGGCGTTGGCCACGGCGTCCGGGAGAAGGACGGTGATTCCGGCCGTGGCCAGCACGATGACGGGCGTCACCAGGATGTACATGGCCGTGAGCTTCATCTCGCGTGGCCCGATCTTCTTGCCCAGGAATTCCGGAGTGCGGCCCACCATGAGCCCGGCGATGAACACGGAGACGATCGCGAGCATGAGCAGGCCATAGAGCCCCGACCCCGTGCCGCCCGGGGCCACCTCGCCGAGCATCATGTTGATCATGGCCACGCCGCCGGCCAAGGGCGGAAGCGAATCGTGGGCCACGTTGATCGCTCCCGTTGAAGTCAGGGTGGTGGCCGTGGCAAAGATGGAGCTCTGCGCCGCGCCAAAACGCTGTTCAAAGCCCTCGCCCAAACCGCCGGCTGCCGCCGTTGCCGTTCCCGCAGCGCCGGCAACGGCCCAGCCCATCAGCAAGGTGGACGCCAGCCAGAGCATGCCCATGACACCGACTACTGTGTGCCCCTGCCGCTGGTCCCCCACCATGCGGCCATAGGCGTACGGCAAGGCAGAAGGAATGAGCAGGATCAAGAAGACCTCGAACATGCTGATGAAGACGTTCGGGTTCTCAAACGGGTGCGAGGAATTGGCGTTGAAATAGCCGCCGCCGTTGGTGCCGAGGATCTTGATGGCCTCCTGGGAGGCCACCGGCCCGCCGGGGATGGTCTGGGTGACGCCTGTTGCTTGGTTGACGACGTCGGTGGACCAAAAGTTCTGCACCACACCGCCAATCACCATCACGATGGCCGCGAGCGCAGCCATCGGAAGCAGTACACGGAACGAGGTGCGGGCAAGGTCCACCCAGAAATTCCCCAGCCTGTCAGTCCGGGTGCGAGCGATGCCGCGGATCAGGGCAATCACCACCACGATTCCGACTGCGGCAGAGAGAAAGTTCTGCACGGCCAGCAGGCACATCTGTACGAAGATGCCCATGGTGGTCTCGGGGACGTAAGTCTGCCAATTGGTGTTCGTCGCGAAGGAGATGGCCGTGTTCATGGCCGTCCAGGGATCCACGCCGGCCAGGGAATTGTTCCCTGGCAGGACGCCTTGGAGCCGCTGGAGCAAGAACACCACCAGGATGGACACTGCAGAGAAGACCAGGACACTGCGCAGGTAGATCGACCAGCTCTGTTCGGCGCCGGCATCCACTCCCGCGAGGCGGTAGAACAGCCTCTCCGCCCGTGATGACTTCTTGCCGTCAAACACGAGGGCAAGGTAGATGCCCAGGGGCCTGTGCACCAAGACCAACAGCAAGAGCAGGACAACCACCTGGGTGAGGAAGGAGGCAACGCTGAAAACCATCCCGCATCACCACTTTTCCGGGTGGATCAACACGGCCAACAAGTAGCCGAACAGACACAGGCCTGAAATGAACAGGACCAACCACATCACGGCGTCCGCGCTCATTGCCCGCTCACCGGCCCATCGCCGTCGACGATTTTGCCCAGAAGGTGGGCAATCCACATCACGATCCCCATGGACACCACGAAGATCCCCACAACAGCCACGTCGGCCATTGGAACGTCCTTTCATCCGCGCCCCGTTTGCGGGGCTGATGCCAGTCAACTCCCCGGCAGACGGCGAAAATCGGTTCCTGATGGTTCCTTAACACCGCAGGGCCGAATCTTGACGGCTTCTTAACAGGCGCAAAGTGGATTCCGGGAAATCGACGTTAAGGATTCATCAAGATCGGCTTCAACCAACGAAAACACCTGTGGCCGGTGTTATGTTCAGCAATGATCGCGGTGCCTGCGCGTCGCGCGGAAAGGACACCATGACTACCTTGAGCAGGCCCCCGGCTGATCCTTCGGCCCCACGGCCCGGAGGCATGGCCTCCCTTCGGACATGGTTGCTGTTCGGACTGCAAGACTCCAAAGGATCGCACCAAGGACCTGGTGCGGTGGGCGATCCCCATCTGAAGAAGCATTCGTGGTGGCAGGTCATGTGCCTCACCGGCGTCGACTATTTCTCCACCCTCGGCTACCAGCCGGCCATCGCAGCCTTGGCCGCCGGAGTGATTTCGCCGTTGGCCACCATCGTCCTGGTGGCCGTCACGCTGCTGGGTGCCCTGCCTGTGTACCACCGCGTCGCGGGTGAAAGCCACCGTGGCGAGGGATCAATCGCCATGCTTGAGCGCCTCTTGCCACGATGGGGAGGAAAGCTCCTCGTCCTCGTTCTCCTCGGGTTCGCGGCAACGGACTTCATGATCACCATGACCCTCTCGGCCGCGGACGCCACGGCCCACGCAATCCAGAATCCACTCGCCCCGGGCTGGCTGCAGGGACAGAACATCCTGGTCACTTTGTTCCTTCTGGCCCTGCTGGCCGCAGTATTCCTGCGCGGGTTCAAGGAAGCCATCGGCGTGGCGGTGGTTCTGGTCATCGTCTATCTGGGCCTCAACGTCGTGGTCGTGTTCTCAACGTTTGTGGAAGTGTTCGCACATCCGGTCGCAGTGGGTGACTGGTGGCATGCACTTTCCACTTCGCACGGAAACCCGTTCATGGTGATCGGCATCGCGCTACTCGTTTTCCCCAAACTCGCCTTGGGCCTGTCCGGTTTCGAGACGGGAGTCGCCGTGATGCCCCAGATCCGCGGACGTGCCTCGGACACGGAGGAAAACCCTGCCGGACGGATCAAGGGAACCCGCCGTCTCCTGACCACGGCCGCGGTCATCATGAGTTCGTTCCTGATCGCCACCAGCTTCACCACCGTTGTGTTGATTCCGGACCAGGAATTCCAAACCGGCGGCCAGGCCAATGGACGGGCCCTGGCATTCCTTGCGCACCAATATCTCGGCGTGGGGTTCGGCACTGTCTACGACCTAAGCACCATCGCCATCCTGTGGTTCGCAGGCGCCTCCGCCATGGCGGGGCTGCTGAACCTGGTCCCGCGGTACCTGCCGCGATATGGAATGGCACCGGGATGGGCCCGGGCAGTGCGCCCCCTCGTGTTGGTATTCACCCTCATCGGGTTCCTGATCACCTTCCTGTTCAACGCCGACGTCGACGCCCAGGGTGGCGCGTACGCCACCGGGGTGTTGGTGCTGATGACGTCGGCCGCCGTGGCGGTGACCCTCTCCGCCCGCCGTTTGAGGCAGCGCAAGCGCACCGTCGGATTCGGCGTCATCGCCCTTGTCTTCATCTATACGACAATTGCCAACATCTTCGAACGTCCCGAAGGCATCCGGATCGCCGCGATCTTTATCGTGGGGATTATCGTGATCTCCCTGCTTTCCCGGATCCGGCGCTCGTTTGAATTGCACGCGACCCACGTCCACCTGGACCGCCAGGCGCTGGAATTCATGTCCACCAACCTAAGTGGCCCGATTGCGCTCATCGCCCACGAACCCCTCCGCCTCACCGCGGAGGCCTACCGGGACAAACTCACCTCAGCGATCGAGGTCAGCCACATTCCGGTGGATTACCAGGCGCTCTTCCTGGAAGTGATTGTGGACGATTCCTCCGACTTCGAAACCGCGCTCGAAGTCCACGGCGTGGTTCGGCACGGACACCAGATCCTCGAAGTCCACGGCCCGGTGGTCCCCAACACCATCGCCTCGGTGCTGCTGCACATCCGCGACGTGACCGGCCTCATGCCGCACATCTACTTCCGCTGGACCGAAGGCAACCCGGTCATCAATCTCCTTCGCTTCCTGTTCCTGGGCGAGGGAGAGATCGCTCCAGTCACCCGGGAAGTGCTGCGTGAAGCCGAACCCGATGTCAGCCGCCGCCCGTGGGTCCACGTGGGCTAAGCGCGGCTACAAGGTGCCTGACGGCGATGCCGTCAGGGCCGCTCAGGCACCTCGCCGTTCGCTACCGCTTCGATCCAGTCGACAGCCTCGTCCGAGAAATAGAACCCCGAAGGCCCGTTCTCACCAACCCACCAGGCATCGGAAGTAACAACACCTCCAACTTGGGCGATCTCGGCAAGCACCTCGGGGGACACTGCGTCGCCATTGTTCTCGATCAGCCATTCTTGGGTGGACGGCTTCAGCTTCGGCCACCAGTGCTCGATACTCATGGCCGAAGTCTGCCATGCCTGCCCCATTTGCTCGAGCCTTGACCGTTAAGAGAGTGCTAAATCTCCGCCCTGCCGCATATGGAAACCGTAAAGACCACCGGTGGCGGGTCCTTTCGGTGATCTGATCGAGTGAAGAATTCACGGCCACCCGGGCTGTGGACTGGTCCTCCGCAGGAGCTGACGTAAGCATGAAGCGCTCTGGCTTTACCCACGGAACGGCACCCGACACCACGGTTCCCGGCAGCAGCCCGATCGACTATGTTGTGGTCGACGACGTCGGTGATTTCTCGTACTATCCGTCCGAGGCCGCCATGCTCGACAACTTGGAATACGTTGACGAAGCAGCATGCATCCTTGACCGAGCCGGAAACGACTACCGCCTGACCATGGATAAGGACAGGCACCTGCGCCTGGGCCCTTCGTTGGGCACTGTCGAATTCAACTGGCTCCGCCAAGCGTGGACAACCAACCAACGTCGGAATATGCAGACCCACCCCTTACAACGGTTCTCCCCGGAAACGTTGGAAGCCCTCCTTGCCGGATTGTTTGAAATGCTTTACCTCGAACAATCCGGCAGGACCACGGATGCGCCGTGGGTGTTGGAGGTGGATGGCGAAGTAACCCATCCTGCGACGCTCCAAGAAGTCAACGGCCTCCTCACACGCGAGGATCACCTCGAACGAGTCACGGTGCATGACCCATTCGGCCACGACTATCAGCCAATCCGACACGCAGGGCACCGCTTCTCCTTTCCCACCGGGAGGTCCATCTACTACGTCGAGGTTCCTGGGAGATTCAAGCGGGACGGCGTCCACCACTGAGGCCACCCGCACGGCACGCAAATACTTCTCCGCACTTGCGACATGAATCGTCTGCACGCGCCACACAGTAGGCATGAAGATCCAAACAGCGGCTGCGGTGCCCGTCGCGGATGGCATGTGGCTGCTTCTGACCCGGTGGCGGGACCAGAGCCTCGTTGCGCAGCTCAGGACGCGGCAACCGGCACGCGGCGATTTGCTTCGTCAATAGACGCGATCCCCGAACCGATGGAGCCTTCCGAGAACGACGTCGTCGACCAAGTGCCCGTCCGCGGGCGCCACCGGGCCGAACCACTGAGGAACAAATGGCTGATCACCCTTTTCGCGAGAAAAGATTCCAAACCTGCGTCATAAATTCCGGGTCCGCCCACTGTGTCTATATGGTCGGAAATATTTATGCTCGCAGGGAAGCCGGTAATGGCGCCTAGTACTACCTCTTCAATGGCCGACGCTGTTAGCGACAGTGAAATAATCGCCATGGTCCGCGGTGGAAACCTGGATGCGTATGACGGGCTGTACGCTCGCCATGTTTCCATCGCTTCTACCGTTGCCCGCAGGAACGTTGACAACCTCAGCGATGCCGACGACGTCGTCGCCGAAGCATTCCGGTCGGTCCTGCAGAGCCTTGTCGAGGGCAAGGGGCCTGAGCAATTCTTCCGTGGGTACCTGTTGTCCACGGTGACCAGGCTTTCCCATCATAGGAACCGGAATGCCCGCCGCGCCCTGCCGACCGCCGACGAGGCTGTTCTTGACCACAAAATGACACCCGGGGATCCGGTCGTCCAGGCTTTCGAATCCCATACCGTGGCCCGTGCCTTCCGATCACTGCCGGAACGATGGCAATCGGCCCTGTGGTACCTGGACGTGGAACGGATGAAGCCCGCCGTCGTCGCTCCGATCCTCGGGCTCTCGCCCAACGCTGTCTCCGCACTGGGCGTGCGCGCGAGGGAAGGATTGCGCAAACAGTATTTGCAGATGCACGTCAGCGAGACTCCGCAAGGCACCTGCACGAAAGTCGTACCCCAGCTCGGATCCTATGTTCGCGGGGGCTTGTCCAAACACGCCGAGGCAAAGGTCCGGGATCACCTTGACGAGTGCGCCAAGTGCACGGCCGTGCTGCTGGAGCTCAGGGACGTGCAGGCAACCATGCAGGCCGTGCTCCTGCCATTGATGACAGGCGTCCCGCTGGCAGCATGGGGAAGCGGCGCCTCGGGGCTGGGCATTGCAGGGCAGTTTCCTTCAGCGTCGGTGGCATCCGGGATGACCCGGATCTCACAGCCTCTATTGATGTCTATCCTCGCTGGCCTCGCAGTAGGGCTGGTCGTGGCAGGGGTCGGTTTTGTCCAGGTCCTGGGTGGCCAGCCGGCGCCGCAGGGATATCAGGATGCGCAGATACAAACAACCGGGTCTGCCCGGCCGACGCCGGCGCCGTCCCGAGACCAGTCCCCCACCCCTGTTGCCTCCGAAGCGCTCCCGCCGCTTCCTGCGCTGCCGGACGAAGCGGCGACGCCTGTGATCACCGAATCCTTCTTTGCGACACCGGCGCCGGCACGAGGGCCCGCGCCAGCCAGCACACCATTACCCATTGCCGTTCCCGTGCGGACCCCGGCTCCCACGCCGACGCCGACGGCAAATCGCGGGAAGATCAGCGGTACAGCGAGTCGGACAGACACGGGTGCGGACCCCACGACGGCGACGCTCGAGACCGTCTTCACCCTGTCCCGAGGAATCGGGAATGCCACAGCCGACTTCTCGATCAACGCGCCCGGCACAATTTCAAGCGGATCCGTTACTGCCCCCTCGGGCTGGAGTTGCTCGGCGAAGCCACTGGATCCTTCCGGCATCAGTTGCACCACAAATTCGGCACAACCCGGCGAACTGACCTTCCGGCTCAACGTCACCGTCGTGAACCAGGGTGTCCACACCTTGACGTATGGCCTGAGTGGAACCGGGATTGCAACGAGCACATTCCGCTACGACTTCTGACAGATCAATCGGCCCAAATTAGACCCTGACGCGCGGAACACCAAGCTGAGGGAAGACCACCGCCCCGTCGTCGGGCTCGAAGATGTGAGCTAGCGTCGGCGAAAACACCCCCAAAAGTGAGCGGGGGTCCGGACTAGGCCTACGCCGGCGGGGCGGTGGATTCGCGGACCACAAGGTGCGTGGCGAGTTCCACGCGCCGCGAGTCCAATGCGTCACCGCGCATTTGGCGGAGCACGAAGCGCAGGGCGGCACGGCCCATCTCCTGCAGCGGCTGGGATACGGACGTCAGCGGCGGCACCGATTCCTCTGCTTGGTAGGTTCCGTCGAATCCCACCACGCTGATGTCCTCCGGGATGCGGATCTTTTGCCGCCGCGCCTCGGCGAGCACACCCAGGGCGATGCTGTCGCTTGCGGCAAAGATGGCCGTTGGGCGCTCTTCGAGTTGAAGCAGGGTTTTCATTCCCGCCACCCCGTTCTCGGAGCGGAAGGGCCCTGACAGGATGTAACGCTCCTCGACGGGCACACCATTCGCCATCAGCGCCGCCATGTAGCCGTGGAGACGGGCCTGGTTGCACTCGGCGCCTTCCGGGCCACCCAGGTAGGCGATCCGGCGGTGCCCTAGATCCAACAGGTGCGCCGTGGCGGCCTTGCCCCCGGCCCAGTTGCTGGCACCGACGCTGACCACGTCACCCGGCGGCGGGTTGAGCGGGTCGATGACCACGATGGGTATCTGCCGCCGTCGAAATGGATCCAGCTGGGCCGAACTGAACGCCGAGGTCACCACGATCATGCCGCTGCGGCCTTCGTCGACGATCCGCTGCGCCCGCTGCTCGAGGCTCAGCTTCGACGCCGACTGCTGGCCGGTGATGTTGAGCAGGACTTCGACGTCGGAGGCGGCCGCGTGCTCCAGCACACCGTTGAGCACTTCCACCCCATACGCCGAATTCAAGGTATCGAACACAACCTCCACCACGGGCCGGCGGCCGGCGGTGTTCTTTCGCTGAAGCGGCGACTTGTATCCCGTCCGCTCCAAGGCGGTCAGAACTTTGGCGCGCGTGTCAGCTGCAACATCCTCGCGCCCATTGACCACCTTCGAGACGGTCGGCATCGAGACGCCCGCTTCCCGGGCAATGGCGGCCAATGTCACCTTGGCGGAACTTTCACTGCTGGCCATGGATCCTCAACTCTTTCGAAATATTTCGCTGACACAAGTGTGGGCGGCGAGGCAAGCAGAGTCAATCGCCATTTCGTAAAAGAGTTGAACTTTATGCCCGAATCGCCTTGACGGTGACCCAGACCACAGCTAAATTTGCCTAACGGACCGAAAAGATTGTCGAAATATTTCGAAGATTCGGATCAAGCATATTCAGCGGCAGTGCAGCCTCCCTCCCCGAAGGCCGGACTCCCGAAACCAATAACCGGGCAATCAGCGTCGAGCCCGGAGGACGAATGGAATTGCAAATGGTAAAACTCACGTTGCGCACGGCAGCGATCGCCGTCACTGCCGCGGCCGTATCGATCTCCCTCGCAGCCTGCGGATCAAGTGGACCGGCAAGTTCGGCAGGAAACGCCGATTCGGCCACCATGTGGGGCCTCACGGGCGGTAACCAGCCCGTACTCCAGAAGTCCATCGATGCATGGAACAAAGCCCACCCGGACGAGGCCGTCAAGCTCGACTTCTTCGCGAACGACGCGTACAAGACCAAAGTGCGCACCGCCGTCGGCGCCGGCCAAGGACCCACCTTCATTTACGGTTGGGGCGGTGGCGTGCTGAAGTCCTATGTCGACGCCGGCCAGGTGGCCGACCTGTCGGACTTCGTATCGTCAAACCCGGATGTCAAGAGCCGCTACCTGCCGTCCGTGCTCAAGAACGGCGTGATCGACGGCAAGACGTATGCCCTGCCCAACAACAACGTGCAGCCCGTCGTCCTGTACTACAACAAGGAAGTCTTCGATAAGATCGGCGCCCAGGCCCCCAAGACCTGGGATGAACTCATGGCCCTGGTGCCGAAGTTCAAGGCTGCAGGCATCGCTCCCTTCTCCCTGGGCGGCCAGTCCAAGTGGCCTGACCTGATGTGGCTCGAATACCTGGTGGAGCGCATCGGCGGACCCGAGGTCTTCGCTAACATCGCTGCCAACAAGCCCGGCGCCTGGTCCGACCCCGCCGTCAAGGCAGCCCTCAGCAAGATCCAGGACCTGGTGGACGCCGGCGGATTCGCCAACGGATTCTCCTCCATTGCCGCCGACAGCAACGCGGACCAGGCCCTCCTTTACACCGGCAAGGCCGCCATGATCCTGCAGGGTGGCTGGATCTACCAGAGCATGAAGAAGGACGCCGCGGACTTCGTCAAGAACGGCAAGCTGGGCTACGTCACCTTCCCCACCGTGTCCGGTGGCAAGGGCGATCCTGCCAACGTCGTGGGCAACCCTTCCAACTTCTGGTCGATCTCTTCCAAGGCCACTGACAGCCAGAAGAAGGCGGCGCTCGACTACGTCAAGAGCGGAATGTTCACCGACGCCGACACCCAGTCCTTGATCGACTCCGGAGCGGTTCCCGTGACCACGGGCATCGAAAGCAAGCTGGCCGCATCACCGGACAAGGATTTCCTGAGCTACGTGTACGGCATGGCCAAGAACGCACCGAGCTTCACCCTCTCCTGGGACCAGGCCCTCAGCCCCGCCCAGGGAGACGCCATGTTGGCGAACCTGGACCAGATCTTCCTGAAGAAGATCAGCCCCGATCAGTTCGTCTCAACCATGAACGCCACGATCGGAAAGTAACCAGTGTCTACCTCAACCGGTTCTTCCCGGCGGGTCCTTGAAAAGGGCCCGTCGGGGTGGCTGGCCGCACCAGCCCTTGTCTTCTTCCTCCTCTTCGCCATCATCCCTCTCTTCGGCGTGCTCTTCCTCAGCTTCACCAAATGGGACGGGCTGGGCGAAATCAAACTGGACGGCTTGTCGAGCTGGACCACGGTCCTGACCGATCCCGTCACCGGCAATGCGCTGTGGGTCACGGCCAAGATCATGTTTTTCTCGTTCATCGTGCAAGCCCCCATCAGCTTGCTCCTCGGAGTTTTCACGTCCGCGTCCCAGAAATACCGCGCGGCCCTCGCAGTCCTCTACTTCGTGCCGCTGCTGCTGTCCTCCGCGGCCGTCGCGATCGCATACAAGGCCCTCTTGGACCCGAACTTCGGACTCGGTCCGGGCTTGGGCCTTCCATTCCTCGCCCAGGACTGGCTCGGCAACTCAGATCTGGTGCTGTTCGTCGTCGTCTTCGTCATCGCCTGGCAGTTTGTCCCGTTCCACACACTCATCTACCAAGGCGGCGTGCGCCAGATCCCGGCGTCGCTGTATGAAGCGGCCCAAATCGACGGCGCGGGGCGCGTCCAGCAGTTCTTCGCCATTACCTTGCCCCAGTTGAAATACACCATCATCACGTCCTCGACCCTTATGGTGGTCGGCTCACTGGCCTACTTCGATCTCGTCTTCGTCCTCACCGGCGGAGGCCCCGGCTATTCCACGCGGCTGCTACCGCTGCACATGTACCTGACCGGCTTCAAGGCCAACGACATGGGAGCGGCGAGCGCCCTCGGCGTCATCCTCGTGGTGATCGGCCTTGCACTGGCCCTGCTCCTGCAAAGACTCGGTGGCAAGAACCGCAACGCAAGCCAATTGGAAGGTGCCTGATGGCTTCCACAACCCAGATTCCCGCACCGCCGGCAAGGCCCAACGCGCCAAGCAACAAGCAAGGCCACAAACATGGCCAGCGAGCAAAAGGCGCCAAGGGCCCCGGCCGGCTCCGCCCCAACTACCTGGGCGGCCTGGGCGGCTGGCTTTGGCTGGCGATCATCATCGTTCCCATCTACTACGTGGTGGTGACCAGCCTGAAGAACCAGGCCGGGTTCTTCACCTCGAACCCGATGATGCCGCCCACCGAGCCGACCCTGGACAACTACAAGCTGGTCCTGGACAACGACTTCGCCATGTACTTCTTCAACAGCCTGATCGTCACAGTGGGCAGTGTCGTACCTGCACTCCTGGTCTCGTTCATGGCCGCCTACGCGATCGTCCGGGGGAAGGGCCGGTTCCTGACGTGGACGAACAACACGTTCCTCCTGGGCCTGGCGATTCCCTTGCACGCCACGATCATTCCCATCTATTGGATGATCACCAAAGCGCATCTCTATGACACCTTGTTGGCGCTGATCTTGCCCTCCATTGCGTTCGCGATTCCCATTTCCGTCCTCATCCTGAGCAACTTCATGCGCGATGTACCCAACGAGTTGTTCGAGTCCATGCGGCTCGATGGTTGCTCGGACTGGGCCATGATGTGGCGGCTCGCGCTGCCCATGACGCGCCCCGCCGTCGTGACCGTGGGCATCTACAACGCGCTCGGCGTCTGGAACGGCTTCCTGTTCCCGCTGATCCTGACCCAGAGCCCGTCCACCCGTGTGCTTCCGCTGTCCTTGTGGACGTTCCAGGGCGAATTCAGCGTGAACATTCCCGCCGTGTTGGCTTCCGTGGTGCTCGCCACCTTGCCGCTGCTGGTCATCTATGTGGTGGCCCGCCGCCAGCTGCTCAGCGGGTTGACCGCAGGATTCAGCAAATAGCCAACGCTCTTTGAAAGCACGAAAGGAAACACAATGACTACCGCAAAGCCCTTGCGGGTCGGCATGGTCGGCTACGCATTCATGGGCGCCGCCCACTCCCACGCTTGGCGGACAGCGCCGCGGTTCTTCGATCTCCCGCTTGACCCCCAGCTCACCGCACTGTGCGGCCGGAACGACGACGGCGTCCGCGCCGCCGCGGGCAAGCTCGGCTGGGGATCGGTGGAGACTGATTGGCGCCGGCTCCTCGAGCGGGACGACATCGACCTGATCGACATCTGCACCCCGGGCAATACGCACGCCGAGATCGCGATCGCAGCCCTCGAAGCGGGTAAGCACGTGCTCTGCGAGAAACCCCTCGCCAATTCCGTGGCGGAGGCGGAGCGCATGACCGAAGCCGCCCAGGCCGCGGCAGAACGCGGAGTGTTCTCGATGTGCGGCTTCAGCTACCGCCGCACCCCTGCTTTGGCGCTGGCCAAGCGGATGGTCGAAGAGGGCCGTTTGGGAACCATCCGGCACGTGCGGGCGCAGTACCTGCAGGACTGGCTTAGCGACGAAAACGCGCCCATGACCTGGCGGCTGGACAAGTCCAAGTCCGGATCGGGCTCCTTGGGCGACATCGGAGCGCACAGCATCGACGCTGCGCAGTGGGTCACCGGGCAGCAGATCACGGGCGTTTCCGCACTCCTGGAAACCTTCGTCCACGAACGTCCGCTGGCCGGTGACCTCGTCGGGTTGGGCGGCCATGGCGACGTCGGCGCGGATGCGCCGCGCGGCGCGGTCACGGTCGACGACGCCGCCATTTTCACCGCCCGCTTTTCTGGCGACGGGCTCGACGGCGGCGCTACTTCCGCGGGCGCCGTCGGGGTCTTCGAGGCCACGCGGTTCGCGCTGGGACGCAAGAACGCCATGCGACTGGAAGTCAACGGGACCAAGGCCTCCCTCGCGTTCGACTTCGAAGAGATGAACGTCCTGTCCTTCTACGACGCCGCGGAATCCCCCGACGCCGGATTCCGCCGGATCTTCGTGACGGAGCCCGAACACCCCTACGTCGGCAACTGGTGGCCCACCGGGCATGGCCTCGGATACGAGCACGGCTTCACGCACCAAGTGGTGGACCTCGTGACCGCGATCGGCGCAGGCGAGCAGCCCTCGCCGTCGTTCGCTGATGCCCTGCAGGTGCAAAAGGTGCTGGCTGCCGTGGAAGGCAGCGCCGCAGAGTCCAGCCGCTGGCAGGAAGTCTAGGAGGGAATCCCGATGACAAGACCCATCACACTGTTCACCGGCCAATGGGCCGATCTGCCCTTCGAAGAGGTCGCCCGGCTCGCGGGCGAATGGGGCTTCGACGGGCTCGAAATCGCCTGCTGGGGCGACCACCTGGACCCCCACCGGGCCTCCGTGGACGACAGCTATGTCCAGGAACGCCTCGACATCCTTGAGAAGAACGGCCTCAAGGTCTTTGCGATCGCCAACCATCTCACCGGCCAAGCCGTGTGCGACGACCCCATCGATGAGCGCCACCGGGACATCCTCTCCGACGAGGTTTGGGGCAATGGCGATCCTGAAGGAGTCCGCCAACGCGCTGCCGAGGCCATGAAGGACACGGCACGGGCCGCGGCACGCCTCGGCGTCAAGACCGTCACGGGATTCACGGGCTCCTCCATCTGGAAGGCAGTGGCCATGTTCCCGCCCGCCTCGGAGGCGATGATCGAGCGTGGCTACCAGGATTTCGCGGACCGCTGGAACCCGATCCTCGACGTGTTCGACGAAGTCGGGGTCCGCTTCGCCCTGGAAGTCCACCCCTCCGAGATCGCCTACGACTACTGGACCGCGAAACGTGCCCTGGAAGCCGTGGGGCATCGCGAGAGCTTCGGGCTGAACTTCGATCCATCCCACTTCATCTGGCAGGACCTGGATCCGGTGATGTTCCTCCAGGATTTCGCGCCGAAGATCTTCCACGTGCACGTTAAGGAATCCATCCGCCAGCTCAACGGACGCAACGGCCGGCTCGGCTCCCACTTGCCATGGGCGGATCCGCGCCGGGGCTGGGACTTCGTCACCGCAGGCCATGGCGACGTGAAATGGGAGCCGATCTTCCGCGCCCTCAATGCCATCGGCTACGAGGGGCCAACCAGCGTCGAGTGGGAAGACGCGGGCATGGACCGACTCGTGGGAGCACCGCAATCCTTGGCCATGGTCCGGGAACTCGCCGCCATCGCCCCGCCAGTCGCCGCTTTCGACGC
Source organism: Arthrobacter sp. FW306-1B-G06A (assembly GCF_058781765.1). NCBI lineage: Bacteria > Bacillati > Actinomycetota > Actinomycetes > Micrococcales > Micrococcaceae > Arthrobacter > Arthrobacter sp. FW306-1B-G06A. The sequence goes on from NZ_JBYSXB010000009.1 coordinate 105,210, forward strand.
GGCTTTCTCAAGCCGCTAACCATTTCATTTTCGGCTCTCCGGCCGTATTTCTCAGCAAAGGAAACCATGACTGACAAGAAGACTGCCCTGGTGGTCCGTGGCGGCTGGGATGGCCACCAGCCATTCGAAGCCACAGAACTCTTTATCCCCTTCCTCAAGGAGAACGGCTACGACGTCCGGGTGGAGGAATCCCCGAAGGTATATGCCGATTCGGCATATATGTCCGGCGTGGACCTGATCGTGCAATGCATGACCATGTCCACCATCGAGAAGGACGAATTCGAGGGGCTCCGTACCGCCGTCGAAAACGGCACGGGACTTGCCGGCTGGCACGGCGGCATCGCCGATTCCTACCGGAACAACTCGGACTACCTGCACATGATCGGCGGCCAGTTCGCCTGCCACCCCGGCAAACATCCCGACGAACGCATCGGCGAACAGTCGGACAACTACGTGCCGTACAGCGTCAACATGCTCCCGGCTGCCGCGAGCCACCCCATCACCCAGGGAATCGGCGACTTCGAGCTGGTCACCGAGCAGTACTGGGTCCTGTCCGACGACTACATCGACGTCCTCGCCACCACCACCCAGAAGGTCCGCGAATGGGACCAATGGAACCGGGAGGTCACCTCCCCTGCGATCTGGACCCGGCAGTGGGCCGAAGGACGGATCTTCGTCTGCACCCCGGGCCACCGCGTGGAAATCCTCCAGGACAGCAACGTCCGCACCATCATCGAAAGGGGCATGCTGTGGGCAAGCCGCTAAGAGTAGGCATCATCGGCTGCGGCGCCATCATCGCCCAGTACCTCAAGAACTTCCGCCGGCTGGACGACATTGACCTGGTGGCCGTCGCGGACCTCGATCCCGCACGCGCGCAAGCAGTCGCCGATTCTTACGACGGCGTCCGCGCGGTGACCGTCGACGAGCTCCTGGCGGCGGACGACGTCGAGCTCGTACTCAACCTCACCATTCCGGCCGCGCATGCGCCGATCGCATTGAGGGCCATCGCCGCCGGCAAGAGTGTCTATGGTGAGAAGCCGCTCGCTGCGACAACCGCCGAGGCACGGCAAGTGCTCGACGCGGCGCGGGAGGCCGGCGTCGTTGTCGGCTGCGCGCCGGATACGGTGCTCGGCACCGGTATCCAGACCGCCCGCAAGGCAATCGACGACGGACTGATCGGCGCGCCGATCTCGGCCACGGCGACCATGGTCACCCCGGGACACGAGCGCTGGCATCCCAACCCGGATTTCTACTACCAGCCCGGCGGCGGACCCCTGCTGGACATGGGCCCCTATTACGTGAGCGCGCTGGTCACGCTGCTGGGCCCGGTGGTCTCGGTCATTGGAGCCGCAAGCCACACGCGGGACACGCGCACCATCGGTTCAGGACCGCGCGAGGGCGAAGTGATCCCGGTGACCATCGATTCGCACGTGACCGGGGTCCTGGTCCACGCCTCGGGAGCATTGTCCACGCTGGTGATGAGCTTTGACGCGGTGAAGACCAAGTCGGCCAACATCGAGATCCACGGTTCGGCGGGATCTCTTGTTGTTCCTGATCCGAACCACTTCGACGGCGACGTCCAGCTCTTTACGCTTGGCGCCGACTCCTGGCAGACCCTTCCGATCTCGGCCGGCTACATCGATTCGGGCAGGGGCTTCGGCATCGCCGACCTCGCCACAACCCCGGCCGGGGTCGAACCGCGTGCTGGCGGCCAACTGGCGTTCCATGCGCTTGAGGTCATGGAATCTGTGCTGGCATCTGCCCACAGTGGCTCAGCGGTCTCGATCGAAAGCACGGTTGCGCGGCCGGCCCTCGTGGAACTGACCGCCTTGGCGGCCCCGCTCGCGGAAGTTCAGGGAATCAGTTCGTAGGCCTGGCTCAATATTCTCCGGACTGCGGTTGCTGCGGCGCCCCTGAGGGCCCCCGTCTGCCCCAGTCCGGAGAACGCCAGGTTTCCTTCCGGGATCAGTCCCGGTGCGTGGTGGTTCAAGCTCCGGCGCAGCGCAGGAGCGATCCACTCCTCGAGTACGGCGAAATGACCGCCGAGCACGACGGCGGAAATGTTCGCCACCCGCGCCGTCGAGGCTATCGCGATTCCTAGGTAGTGCCCGGCCTGTTCCACCGCTGAAACCGCGCTCCAATCTCCGTCGGCAAGGCGGCTCAGCAGGTATTCCATGTGCTTTGTAGCCACATCCTGATGTATTCCGGCTGCAGAATATATGGCGTCTTGGCCCGCGAACGTCTCAAGGCAACCGTGACCGCCGCAGGCGCACAACGGGCCGTCGGGATGCACCACCACATGCCCGATCTCACCGGCATGGCCGTGCGGGCCGGCGAAAAGCCGGGAATCTATGACCAGCCCTCCACCGACGCCCACTTCGCCGGAAATGTAGAGGAAGTCAGGGAAGCGGTCGCCGTGGCCAAACCAGAGTTCCGCGAGCGCGGCGCCATTGGCCTCGTTGGAGAGGGTCACTCCGAAGGGGGCTGCGGGCAGGAGCCTGGGCAGCTCTTCGGAGAGTCCGACGTCGGCCCAGCCCAGGTTCGGCGCGGCCAGCACCACGTTGCGTTCCGTATCCACCAAGCCGGGCACGGTCAATTCCCCACCAAGAAGTTCGACGCCGTCGCCGGCCGCCTGTGTTGCCGCCCGCTGCGCCATGGCGACGAGGAGCGGCAGGATGTCGGAGGGCAGGCTTCCGCGGTTATGCCTTTCGACCGTTTCGTAGAAGGTCAGTTCCCCGGTGAAATCAAGGACTCCCACCGCGAGGTAATCCACATTGATTTCCACTGCCAAGGCACCGCGGGCCGGATTGAGGACAAGGCCGGTTCCGGGCCGTCCGCGTTCGCCGTCGCGGGTGATACTTGTTTCCCGCACTAGGCCTGATTCAAGCAAGTCGGTGACGATGCTCGAAAGGGATGCTTTCGTGAGACCGCTTTCCGCGGCAAGCTGGGCACGCGTGGCCCCGCTGTTCGCCTGGATGCCTGCGAGGACGAGCGCAAGGTTCTGCCTGCGGACATCGCCCACTCTTCCCGGCGACGGCGTGGCGGGCATGTTTCCTCCAGGATCTTGTTTTGACTGCGTGACTTACATCATCATTCAGGGATCGGAGGTTGCTGGCTATTTGGACCGGGCCGTGCGGCCGGTCAACAGTCCTGCTCCGGAACAGCGGGGGTCCCGGCGCGGGAGTGCTCACTTAACCGGAGCCGTCAGCCGATGCTTTCCCGGGCCCAGCTCGCTGGGTAGGCCCCCGGGAAGCTCGACTGTCGCCGTCGTTCCTGTCGGTATGGTGGCGTCGAGGTGCATGGTCCCGTTCTCGAGCCGCCATGCGACTTCGGCCATCCCGTAGGGGGTCAGGTGGCGAGAAGTCGCGTGGGTGATCCCCCCGCCAGGCAGCGGCCGGATGCCGATCTTCCGGTAGCCCGGTTCGAGGGGTGAAAGGCCGCCGATGACGCGGTGCATCCAGTCAGCCACGGCGCCGAGGGCGTAGTGGTTGAACGAAGTCATCTCGCCTGGGTTGATGGTGCCGTCGGGCAACATCGAGTCCCACCGTTCCCAGATGGTGGTTCCACCCTGTTTCACGGCGTAAAGCCACGAGGGGCATTCTTCTTCCTTGAGCAGGTCGTAGGCCGTCCCGACGTGGCCGCCGAGGGTGAGGGCGTCGCTGATGACCGGGGTGCCGGCGAATCCGGTGGCGATGCGGTTCCCGGATTCGGCGACGAGCTCTGCGAGGCGCGCAGCCGCGCGGCTCTTCTGACCTTCGGTGGGCAGGAGGTCGAACGCGAGCGCGAGTGCGTAGGCGGTCTGCGCGTCGCTGGTCATGGTTCCGTCCTCGTGGACGTAGCGCTGGGCGAATGCCTGCTTGACCTTTTCGGCCATTTCCGCGTACCGGGCCCCGTCGTCGCTATTGCCGAGGACGCTGGCGATCCGGGAGAGGTGGCGTGCGGACCAGCCGAAGTAGGCGGTGGCGACGAGGTAGCGGTCGGTGCGGGCGTCGGCGGGGTCGTGCGGGGGTGCTGCGGGGTCAAGCCAGTCGCCGAGCTGGAAGCCGTCGTCCCAGAGGTGGGTTTCGCCGGCCCGTTCGGACATGAGGTCGACCCAAGCTTTGGCGCTGGCATACTGGTCTGCGAGCACGCCCTTGTCTCCGAAGCGCTCGTACAGGGTCCAGGGGGTGAGCACGGAGACATCACCCCACACGGCGCCGGGGATCGTCTCGTCCCACGAGCCGGCCTGGACCCAAGGGACATACCAAGGGACTGTCCCGTCCGGAAGCTGCTCGTCGGCGACATCTTTGAGCCATCCGCTGAGCATCCCCGAGCAGTCGTAGAGGAAGGACGCCGTGGGGGCGAAGACCTGGATGTCTCCGGTCCATCCGAGGCGTTCGTCACGCTGGGGGCAGTCCGTGGGAATGCTGACGAAGTTCCCGCGCATGCTCCACCGGACGTTCTCGTGCAGGCGGTTGATGAGCGGGTCAGAGCATTCGAACCAGCCGGTGCGTTCCATGTCGGTGTGGTGGACCCGGGCAGTAAGGGCGTCGAGCTTGACGGCGTGGACGGCTCCGGTGATCTCGGCGTAGCGGAAGCCGTGCATGGCGAACCGAGGCTCCCAGTTATGCTCGGAATCGTCCGCGAGCGTGTATTCGTCGATGGAGGCGGCCAGGCGCAGCGGCCTCGTGTAGAGCTCGCCGTCCTGGAGGACTTCGGCGTGGCGGATGGTCACGGTGTCCCCGGGCTCGCCCTGGACTGTCAGCCGGAGCCGGCCGACGAGGTTTTGGCCGAAGTCGATCAGGGTCTTGCCTGAGGGCGATGTCCAGACGCGTTGCGGGGCGAGCTCCTCGGTGCAGCGGACGGGCGGTCCTGCGGGGGCCTCAAGGGTGGACTTGGCCAGACTGACTGTCAGCACGCCGGACCACGCACTGTCATCAAAGCCGGGCTGCGACCAGCCGGGTTGCTCGAGACGGGCGTCGTGGCGTTCTCCGTCGTAGAAGCTAGCGAAGGTGATGGGACTGTGGGAGGCTCGCCATCCGTCGTCGGTGGTGATGACGTCCCGCCGGCCGTCGTGGTAGGTGATTTCGAGCTGCGCGAGCAGGGAGGTCCGGTCCCCGTAGGTGTTGCGGGTGCCTCCCTGGAATCCGATGCGTCCCCGGAACCAGCCGTCGGCCAGCCAGGCACCGATCGCGTTCTCGCCGTCGACGAGGAAGCCGGTAACGTCGAACGTTGAGTAGAGCAGGCGGTGGTCGTAGCTCGTCCAGCCCGGAGCAAGGACTTCGTCACCGACCCGCCGGCCGTTGATTTCCACCTCGTACACGCCCTGCCCGGTGACGTAGAGCCGGGCCGAAGCAATGTTTGCACCTGTTGTGAAGGATCGCCTGAGCAGGGCAGGCGGGTTATCTTCCTCGCGGTCGTGCTTCAGGTCCGGAGTGATGGCCAGGGCCGTCCAGTCCCCGGGGACGAGAAGGCCCGCCTCGATGGAGAAGGGTTCGCTCCACAGCGACGGGGTTTCATCCTTGCCCCAGACCCGTACCCGCACCTCGACGCGCTCACGGGAATCCAACGCCGGGAACGGCCACTCGACCAGGACGGACTCCGGAGACACGACTTCGGCCGTCACTCGCGCCTTCCCGGCCCGTTCGACGGCGATCTCGTACTTGCGCTGTTCCCATCCGGCCGGGGCTTGAGTCTGCCATGAAAGGCGGGGGCGTGCTTCGCCGATGCCGCGGGCAACCGTCCGGTGTTCGGCCTGCAGACGGACCACACGAGCGGTGGTAGCAGTGGTCTCTTTTGTCGCTGTGGCTGTTGCCGGGAGTGTCATGTGGTTCTTCCCAAGTGTTCTCGCGTGTGGGTGCAGTGGCGGCCCTAAGGACCGCCACTGCAAGGTGATCGGGTTATGGCCCGCGTGGTGGGCCGGGAGCGGCTAGGAGCCAGAGGTGTAAGCCGTGTCCATTTGCTTAAGGGCCCCATGAGCGTCCGTCTTTCCAGCGAGGAGATCCTGCACTACCTGGAAGAGGGTCTGCTGGACTCGGGCGTTGGGCCAGTTCTGGTCCATGAACGCGTCCGTCTTGCCGCCCTTCTGGTATTGCTGCAGCGTGCTCAGGGCCGGGTCAACCGTGAACGCATCGTTCGGGACCGCCGGCAGGGCCTTGTTGGTCTGCGCGTAGAGGTTCATGCCCTCGGGGCTCTCGAGGAAGTTGACGAACTTGATCGCGAGATCCTTGTTTTTCGCGTGCGCGTTCACCCCGTAGGTCGATCCTGCGGCGCCGGCCATGCGCGTATCGGCAGCATTGTCGCTGGCAGGCACCGGAAGCATGTTCAACTCGGTCCCCTTTGGCGCCTGGGTGCTGATCGCGGCCACAGCCGAGTTCACCTGGACCACGCTGAGCGCGTCGCCCTTGGCGACCGCGGCAAGGCTGGCGTTGTAGTCAGTGCCGAGGGGATTGGCCTGGAAGCAGCCGGCCTTCTGCATCTCGACGTACTTGTTGAGCGCGTCGGTCCACTTCGAGTCGCTGAAAGTGGCCTTCTTATCGGTCATGTCCTGGGGGAAGTTCGGGTTCGGACCGTAGACGAGGGTGGGGGTCAGGGCGTACGGGATGAGCTGGGTGACCCAGTTGGTCTGCGCACCCAGTTCGAAAGCCGTCTTACCCTTTGCCTTCGCGGCGGAGCAGAACTGCAGCAGTCCGCTCCAGGTGGTCGGCGGAGTCAGGCCCGCCTGGGTCATGGCGGTCATGTTGTAGACCGCGCCGATGCCCGAGAACGTGACAGAGGCGCTGTAGGTCTTGCCGTTGTATTGGGTCACCGGCTTGATCCCGGCGGGGAAGCTGTTCGCCCAGGACTGGCTGGAGAGGTCTTCCAGGAAACCGGCTTTGCCGACCACGCGGGTGGCCATCGGGTTGCCGTCCCCCGGCCAGACGAAGACGACATCCGGGGCGGTTCCCGAGGAGAGCTGGGTGCGGGTGGTGGTCTGGTACTGGTCCAGCGCCGACGTCGTGTACTTCACGTCCACGCCCGGGTTCTGCTCCTTGAACTTCGCCACGACGGCGTCGAGGGCGGGCTTTTCGTTGGTCGTGGCTGCGAGGGTCAGGGTCTTTCCGTCCCCTGCGCCGGCACCGGCGCTGGAACTGCCTCCGCTGCAGGCGGTGAGGCCGAGGGCCGCGGCGACGGCGACCGAGAGGGCCAGAAGGCTCTTCTTGTGCATTGTGTTGCTCTCCTTTGAACTGCAGCCAGGGCGCTGCTTATTACGGGCGTGAAAGTTGGTACTGGTGTGGAAGTTAGTAGGGGCATGGAGGTCGACGGCGCCACGCAGCTCGCGTGCGGGGCCTAGCCTTTGAGACCGCTGGCGAAGCCCTTGATGATGGTGTTCTGCATCGCGAAGTAGGCGATGAGGATCGGTGCAATGGTGATGACCAGGCCGGCGAAGACCAGGTTCCACTGCGAGACGTACTGACTGACGAACGAGAACAGGGCGACCGGCACGGTCTGCTGGTTGCTGCCACTTAGGTACAGCAAGGGGGTCAGGAAGTCGTTCCAGACGTGGAGGACGTTCAGGATGATGACCGTGCCGGTGATGGGACGCACTAACGGGAAGATCACCGAGAAGAAGCTCCGCAGCGGGCCGGCCCCGTCGATCGCGGCGGCCTCCTCATAGTCGAGGGGAACCGCCCGGATGAAGCCGGTGTAGAGGAAGACCGAGAACGGGACCTGCAAACCGGCGTAGTACAGGACCAGCGATATCGGGTTGCCGAGCAGGCCCAAGTCCCGGATGGTCGTGTAGAGCGGGATGAGGGCAAGCTGGAAGGGCAGGAGCAGCCCCAGCATGAAGACGAAGAACAGCCATTTCGACCATCTCTTCGTCACGCGGGCCAGGGGGTAGGCGGCCAGTGCCGAGATGGCCACGATGATCAGCACGCTGAATACGGTGACGAAGGCGCTGGTCAGCAGGGCCTGGCCCAGGTTGGCCTGGCTCCACGCGTCGGAGAAGTTCTGGAACGTGATGTTGGTGACCGGCGCCAAAGGGGAGGACTGGTCGTCCGGCGTCTTCAGGGCCAGGTTGACCAGGATGTAGACGGGGAGGAAGAAGAGGACGCCGACCAGGACCATGACGGCCTCGAGAATGAACGTCCGCCAGGTGTAGCGGTTCACTTGGTGCCTCCCTGCTTGCCGAGGAGCTTGTATTGAGCGGTGGAGAGGATCGCGACGAAGGCGGTCAGGACCAGGGCCATGGCGATGCCGTAGCTGAAGTCGCCGAACTGGAACGCGTTCTTGTAGATCAAGGTGGACATTGTGTCGGTCGAGGTTCCGGGGCCGCCGGAAGTCATGACCCAGACCTGGTCGAACAGTTTCAGGCCACCGATGATTGAGAGCATCAGGTTGATCGTGATCGCCGGAGCCAGCTCGGGGCGGACCACGTACCAGAACCGGCGGAACGGGCCTGCTCCGTCGATCCTTGATGCCTCAAGGACATCCTCGGGGACTCCCTGCAGGCCTGCCAGGAAAATCACCATGGAGTAGCCGGCAAATTGCCAGACCACGGTCGCGACGATGGACCATAGGGCGATGTCGGCATCCCCCAGCCAGTCGTGCTGCAGGGCGCCGAGACCGAAGAAACCCAGGAGCTGATTGATCGCCCCGTCGGGGGTCATGAGGTACTTCCACAGGTAGCCGGTGGCCACAGGGGTAATCACTGCCGGCGTAAAAAGGGCCACGCGGAGGATGTTGCGGCTCTTGATCTTGGTGTGCACGCCCAGGGCCAGCAAGAGGCCGATGAGGTTCTGCACCACGGTGATCGCCACTGCGATCAGGAGCGTGTGGACTACGGCGCCAACGCCGCCCGGGTCTTTGAAAAGGCGCTCGAACTGGGCCAGGCCCACGAAGTCCTTGGTAGCCGAGAGCCCGTCCCAGTTGGTGAACGCGAAGGCGGCGCCTTGCACGCTCGGCCACAGGACAATGAACAGGAAGAAGGCGAGGGCGGGAACCACAAACCACCACGGCACCGTACCGATGCGCCGGGCGGTGAACTTCCGGGGACGGCGGCTGACGGGCGGAACCGGCGAGGCAGCCTCGGCCACGGCCAGCGATTGGCTCTCTGCCGGGCTCATCGCGTCCCTCCAAGCAATGCCGGCACCGGAGTGCTGATCCATCGAATCACGGGAATCTCTCCATCGAGTAGAAACTTTGCCAAAATTGAAGCGCTTCATCTGGAATCAGATTAGGGGGTGGATGTGATGTGCGTCAATAGCTTTTGAAACGATTTAATCCCTGCTCCGCCGGGGACTGTCGGCTTGACCCTGTGCGTGCGGCCTTCTATTCTTGCTTGAAGCCGCGAATGAAGCGCTTTAGGATCGAGGAACGAACCGCGTGACTAGCCAGACCGCAGACGGGGGCCGGGCCCCCAGCATGCAGGACGTTGCGCGCCTAGCCGGAGTATCGCTTGGGACCGTCTCGCATGCGTTGAATAAGCCGGAGAAGGTGTCGGCGCGTTCGCTCCAGAAAGTCCTCGCCGCAGTGGAGCAGTTGGGCTTCGTCCCGAACAGTGCAGCCCGCTCGCTCGCGGCCGGCAGTAGCAGTACGGTCGGCCTAGTCCTCACCGATATCGACAACTCACTCTTCGTCGACATTGCCAGAGGCGCCGAAGACGAGGCCCGCGCCTCGGGCCATGCCCTCCTGCTGGCCAACAGCGACGTCGACTTCAAGCGCCAGGAGTCGTACCTGGACATCTTCGATGAGGCACGGGTGGCGGGCATCCTGTTCACGCCCCTGAACGCAAGCCTCGAAGGTGTCGACCGGGTCCGCCGGCACGGGCGCAGGATCGTCCTGGTCAACTACGCCGGCGGCCGCCAGGACTGCTGTGCGGTCCTCTCGGACGAGGAACACGGCGGCTATATGGCCGCGCGGCACCTCATTGAACTCGGCCGGCGCCGCCTGTTGTTCGCCGGCGGTCCCGAGGAGTTCCACGCCGTCAAGGAGCGACGCAACGGCGCCCTTCGGGCTGTAGCGGAGGCAGGCAATGTCACCCTGGAGATCATCCCCTCCCGTCGCCTCAAAAGCGATGAAGGGCGCAAGATCGCGGCAGAAGTGACGGGTCGGCCCGCGGATCGCGTGCCGGACGGAATCCTTTCGCCCTCAGACCGCATCGCTGCGGGGATCATCCACGAGCTCATGGCAAGAGGCCTGCGCGTGCCCGAAGACGTGGCCGTCATCGGCTACGACAACAACCATTTCGCCACCGAAGTCGCGATCTCCATGTCCACGGTCGCCCAGGACGGGCACAGGATGGGCGCGGAAGCAATAAATCTCCTCCTCGACGAGATCCGGAATCCCGACCACGAACACCGCATCCTGACGCTCAAGCCCCGCCTCCTCCTCCGCGAGAGCACCCTGGGACATGGCGCAAACCACCTTCCGGAAGAAGACGGCAGGCTGCCGCTGGAAGCCTAAGCGGGCCAAGCCGCGCCGCGGGGTTCGTGGCACTTGCCTCTGCGGTCGCGTGTCGACAGAAGTGACGGGCACCGAGGAGTAGGATTCCGCTTCCGGCTACCTTGCCTACACCAAGGTTCTCCGGACGCACCCTCGAGACCCAAAGGAACGGCACAACCGTTATCCAACGGCTTCTGGTGTGCGCGGGATCCACATGTGTACACAATGGTAACTAGGTACACTGCGGGGAGTGTCATGGTTTCTATGGAAACCGTGACCAGTGAAGTAAGCACCCGGGAGCTCCGAAACCACCTGGCTGACGTGGTGGGGCGGGTGAGCTACGGCGGAGAGCGCATCGGCGTGACCCGCAATGGCCGCTTGGCCGCCGTCGTGATCAGCGTTGGCGATGCAGAGGCGCTGGAGGCGTACGAGACGGCTCAGGACATCGCCGCAGTCACGGCCTGGATTGAGGCCGGTCGGCCCTCACGCCCGGCCGGTGAGCTGAGGAAAGAGCTTGGCATTTGAGCCAGTGGAGCCTGAACACCTCTGCAGACTTCGACAAGACCGCCCGAAAGATGGACCGGGCCGTGCTGCGCTGGTCACTTGCCGAGGTGCTGCCCTGCCCCTAGTCCCCCGGGTAGCTGATTCCCGCTTGCCTGCGTGCTTCATCCAGCAGGGACATGGTGGTCAGGGTATCCGCCAACGGCATCGTGGGGCTCTCAAGCAGGCCCAGTTGCAGGCAACGAATCACTTCGCGCAACTGGTAGGTGTAGCCATGGCCGACCGGGGTGAATTTCTCCTGCCGTTGCTCGCCGGAGCTGGAGATGATGGTCAACTCCGTCGGATTGAACAGCGGTGCGTTGGATCGGAGCATCCCCTTCGTGCCGCATACGGTGGCCGTTTGGGGGGTGGCCGAGGTCAAGGAGGTCATGGCCTGGACCTGCGCCCCGGAAGGATAGGACAGTGTCAGTGCGGTCTCGGAATCCACTCCGCCGTCAGTCAGATGCGCCGTGGCCGTCAACGATTCCGGGCGTCCTAGGCTGATCAGCGCCCATGTCAGGGGATAGACACCAACGTCCATCAGGGCGCCTCCCCCGTCGTCGCGCCTCCACAGCCGGGATTCTGGATTGTACGGCGCCGGAAACCCGAGGTCAGCTTGCAGCCACCGGATCTCACCGAGTTCGCCGGATGCGATGATTTCCGCCGCCCGTTGCACGCTGGGCAGGAACCGGGTCCACACTGCTTCCATCAGGAACAGGCTTTTCTCCCGGGCCAGCCGAACCAGGACCTCTGCTTCACGGGCGTTGATGGTCAGCGGCTTCTCGCACAACACGTGCTTCCCCGCTTCGAGGGCCGCCTTCGCCGCCGAGAAATGACTCGTGTGAGGGGTTGCCACATACACGACGTCCACCGCGGGATCCTGGAGGAGCCGCTGGTACCCCGGAAGCCCGCCGTCGTCGCCGTAGGCGCTCTGGAAGCCGTGCTCGGAAGCAAACGCGTCCGCGTTTTCCTGGGTCCGGGAACTGACGGACTGCAAAACGGCGTCGGGAAGGAGCGCGAGGTCGCTGACGACCGTGGAGGCGATCCGTCCGGTGGAAATGACTCCCCACCGGACGGGACTGCCCGATGCGGGCACCGGATCCTGGTTCAGGGAATCAAGAAGCGGTGTCCTGATGAGCAGCGATTCAGTTGCCGGCGTCAACGCGGGCACTGACCTTCCTGTAGTTCTGCCCGATCGAATCCCGGAAGTCCGGCTCGGGTGTGGCGTCGAGGGCCACGGGCCAATCCGGGCGGTAGCCTGCGAGCGCCCACGCCGCCTGCACGGCTGCACCGCGGGCAACGTATTCGCCCGGGCTCGGAATCACGACAGGCAGGTCGAATACCTGAGCCGCTATCCGTTGCACGGCAGGATTCTGTACCGCGCCCCCGATCAACTGCAACCGTTCCGCACGGACACCCTGGTCACGCAACGCATCCAGCCCTCCGGCGAGTCCGCACAGCATGCCTTCGATGGCCGCCCGGGCGATATTCGGCCGGGTGGTGGAGGCAATGCTGAGGCCGTGGAAGCTGGCCTTCGCGTACGGCAGGTTGGGAGTCCGTTCCCCTTCGAAATACGGCACCAGCACCACGCCTCCTGAGCCAGGCTCGGCTTCAAGGGCGAGCCTGGACAGCCCGTCGAAGTCGACGTCGAGCACCGCGGCTACCGAGCTGAGCACGCGGGCGGCGTTCAAGGTCACTGCGATGGGCAAATACTCGCCGCTCGCATCGGCGAAGCCCGCCACGGTCCCGCTCGCATCATGTCCGGGTGAAGAGTCGACGGCGAACACGGTGCCGCTGGTGCCCACGGACACGACGACGTCGCCGGGTTTGGCTCCGAGCCCAAGCGCGGCGGCGGCATTGTCCCCCGCCCCGACGCCGAGCAGGATCCCGCCGCCCAACGCTTCGCTTGCGCCAGGGCCCCCGAAACACGCCGGGTGCACGCGGCCCGCGGTTTCGCCCGGACCTAGCACCCGGGGAAGAACGACGACGCCGGGCGCCGCCGTCGTCGTCCCGCCCGAGGCTTCCCGGGCGTCCTGGCCGAACGCCAGTTTGAACAAGTCCAGATCGTAGCGTCCGGTCAGCGGGCTCCAATAGCCGGTGCCGCTGGCGTCCGAACGGTCAGTGGTGAGTTCGTCCAGGTCCGGCCCCAGCGGGCTGGAGCCCGCCGGACCGTAACCGCGGAGACGCCACGTGAGCCAGTCGTGGGGGAGCGCGACGGCGGCCACCCGAGCCATGCTTTCGGGTTCGTGGTCCCTAATCCAGCGGATTTTCGTGATCGTGAACGAAGCCACCGGAACCAGGCCGGTCCGCCGGGCGAAGTCCTCCGCCCCCACTTCGGCGGTGAGATCTTCCGCCGAGCCGGCCGAGCGAGTGTCATTCCACAGCAGCGCCGGCCGCACCACATTGCCCTCGAGGTCCAGCAGCACCATCCCGTGCTGCTGGCCCCCTACGGACAGTGCGCTGACATCGGCCAGGCCGCCGGCGTCGCCGAACGCTTCGGACAGCGCCCGCCACCACTCGTCCGGATGGACTTCCGCTCCATCCGGGTGGCTCGCGCGGCCCGCACGCACGAGCGCACCGCTTTCCGCGTCCAAGACCACCACTTTGCAGCTTTGGGTAGAGGAATCAACCCCGGCAACCAGTGTCATGAGGTCAGCGCGCTCCGAGGAGGTGCTCGATGAAGAGCTGCTGGAGCTTCACGAACCCAAAGCCCTTGCCGCCGAAGTAGGCATCGGCGTCGAAGTCCTCGTAAGCGGACTTGTCCGCACGCAACTGCTCGTAACCTTCGCCCGGGTTCAGGGTGGGTTCGTTGATTTGTGCCACGCGGGACGCCTGGAGGGCTTCCTGGACCTCGGGGTCGGCGCGGAATGCCTTGGCCCGCTCCTTGAGCAGCAGGTAGGTCTGCATGTTCGCGGCCGCAGAGTCCCACACGCCGTCGATGTCCTCGGTGCGGCTGGGCTTGTAGTCGAAGTGGCGCGGACCGTCGTAGGCGGGGCCGCCGTCGGGACCGCCGTTTTCGAGCAAGTCAACCAAGGAGAAAGCGTTCTGCAGGTCACCGTGGCCGAACACCAGGTCCTGGTCGAACTTGATGCTGCGCTGGCCGTTGAGGTCGATGTGGAAGAGCTTGCCCTGGTACAGGGCCTGGGCGATGCCGTGCGTGAAGTTCAGGCCCGCCATCTGCTCGTGGCCGGTCTCGGGGTTGATGCCCACGAGCTCCGGGCGTTCCAGGGTTTCGATGAAGGCTAGGGCGTGGCCCAGGGTGGGGAGCAGGATGTCGCCGCGGGGTTCGTTCGGCTTCGGTTCAATCGCGAAGCGGATGTTGTACCCCTTGTCCGTGACGTAGTCGCCCAACAGGTTCACGGCCTCGCGATAGCGTTCCAGCGCGCCGCGGATGTCCTTGGCGGCGTCGTATTCGCTGCCTTCGCGGCCGCCCCACATGACGAACGTTTCGGCGCCGAGTTCTGCGGCGAGATCGATGTTGTCCAGCACCTTGCGCAGGGCGAAGCGGCGGACGCCGCGATCGTTGCTCGTGAAACCGCCGTCCTTGAAGACGGGGTGGCTGAACAGGTTGGTGGTGACCATGGGAACGATCATCCCCGTGGCTTTGAGCGCACCCTGCAAGCGGTCGATTTCGCGCTGGCGATCGGCAGCCGAGCAGCCGAAGGGGAACAGGTCATTGTCGTGGAAAGTGATGCCGTAGGCGCCAAGATCGCTGAGTCGGTTGACGGCTTCCACGGTGTCCAGGGGAGGGCGGGTGGCCGAACCGAACTGGTCCTGCGCCTCCCAACCGACGGTCCAAAGACCGAACGAGAACTTGTCTTCACGGGTGGGCTGAATCGTCATTGAGTGCTCCGGGTAGTCGAAAGGGGTTTGTTTCGCTATCCAACATATTATGAATTCCTGTGATGTCAACCACGTGAAGCCAACAAAGTTTTTTCAGCACCTCAAGGAAAAGTCCGGAAAATATCTGGCGCATGGGCCATCCAGCCGTTATGTTGTTGTGGACATCAAATAAGGCCGTCGAGCCCTCGAACGAAGGATTCAACCGTGACTGATCAGCTGGTGGCGGAACGCAACTGGGCAGGAAACTACAGCTACCAGGCACCGCAACTCGCGCATCCCGCCAGCGTGGAGGAACTGCAAGGTCTCGTGGCAGGCGGGCAGAAGGTCCGTGCGCTTGGCTCCAGGCATTCCTTCAACTCCATTGCGGACACGGCCGGTACCCTCGTGGTGCTGGACCAGCTGGATCCGGGCATCAGCGTGGATGCGGCGAACATGACCGTCACCGTGAGCGGTGGCACGCGGTACGGGACCCTGGCGGCAGAACTCCAGCGCCAAGGCTTCGCCCTTCACAACCTCGCCTCGCTCCCCCACATTTCGGTGGCAGGAGCTGTCTCCACCGCCACGCACGGCTCCGGTGATGCCAACGGCAACCTTGCCAGCGCCGTCGCGGGCCTTGAGCTGGTCACGGCGGACGGCAGCATTCTCAGCGTGGGCCGCGGCGACGAGGATTTCGACGGAATGGTGGTGGGACTCGGCGCACTCGGCATCGTCACCAAATTGACCCTGGACATCCAGCCAACCTTTGACGTCGCCCAGCGCGTGTTCGAAAACCTCAACTGGGACCTCGTCCTGGAAAACTTCGACCAGATAACCTCCTCCGCGTATAGCGTCAGCCTGTTCACCGATTGGAGCGGAGAGACGGTGGGCCAGGCGTGGCTCAAGAGGCGCAGCTGCGATGCGGACCCGGAAACGTCGGATTTCTTCGGCGGCACCCCGGCAACAGAAGCCCGGCACCCACTTCCCGGCGTGTCAGGCAGCAACTGCACGCAGCAGCTCGGCATGGCCGGGCCGTGGTCCGATCGGCTGGCCCATTTCAGGATGGAATTCACACCGAGCCAAGGCGACGAGTTGCAGAGCGAGTACCTCATCCCCCGTGAACACGCCGTGGACGCCCTCCGCACCATGCGCCGGCTCTCCGACGTCGTGACTCCCCTGCTGCTGGTTGGCGAAATCCGCACGGTGGCCGCCGACCAGCTCTGGCTGAGCGCCAACTACGGCCGCGACGGCATCGGCTTGCACTTCACGTGGCGCCAGGACCAGCCGGCCGTCGAAGCCATCCTGCCGCTGCTTGAGGCGGAACTGGCTCCGTTCGCGGCGAGGCCGCACTGGGGCAAGCTGTTCGACGCCGGTGCTGCCGCCGTCGCGCCCTTGTACCCTCGCTTCAACGACTTCATCGCCCTGGCTGAACGCCTCGATCCGTCCGGAAAGTTCCGCAACGACTTCCTGGACCGAACGGTGTTTGGGAGCTGATATTGTCGCGATGATGCCCTCCCCCACCCGAAATCCCGTCACCGCCAGCGAGCCCGATCCGTCACGGCGAAACAACCTGGCGCTGCTGACCTCCCTTGTCCACCACAACGGTGTACTCAGTCGTGCCCAGCTGACCAAGCGGACAGGCCTGAACCGGTCCACGGTAGGGGCGTTGATAGGGCAACTCGTGAACTTGGAAGTGGTGTATGAGACGGCGCCCTCCGGCGAAGCGCAGGTGGGCAGGCCCAGCCCGATCGTCCATCCCCGGCCGTCCATAGCTGCCCTTGCGGTCAACCCGGAGATCGATGCTGTCACCATCGGTCTTGTGGGCCTCGGGGGGAAGGTCCAGAAGAAGATCCGTTTCGACACCGAGCGGATCCCGACGGCCAAAGAAGCCGTGAACATCGCGGCGGCCGTCATCGAGGGAATGCGGTCGGAGCTCGACACGTCGTACCAGGTCATGGGCGTGGGCATCGCAGTGCCCGGGCTCGTCAACCGGGGCGACGGCGTGGTCCGGCACGCCCCGCATCTGGGCTGGCGCGATGAACCCATAGCCCGAATGCTCGGCGAAGCTACCGGATACCCCTGCCACGCGGCCAACGACGCATCGCTCGGCGCCGAGGGTGAACTCCTTTTCGGCGCCGGCGCGGGCCAAAGGAACCTGATCTTCCTCAACGGTGGCGCCAGCGGCATCGGCGGCGGAATCATCGCTGACGGGGAATTGCTTCGCGGGACATCCGGCTACGCCGGGGAACTTGGACATACCTTTGTCCGCTCGACCGGCAAACCTTGCCATTGCGGGGCCGCAGGCTGCCTCGAGACCGAAGTCTCGCAGTCCTCGCTTTTTGAACTGGCCGGGATCGGCGGTGGGGATGCGGGTGAACTCGAGCAAGCGCTTCGCCGGAACAGCAGCGAAGCGGTGGGCGCCGAAGTGGCACGCCAGCTTGAGTATCTTGGCATCGCCTTGCGGAATGCGGTGAACATTTTCAACCCTGAAGCGATCGTCCTGGATGGCTTTCTCGGCGTCTTGCACGCCCTGTCTCCCGGGACATTGGACAGCTCGCTGCGATCCCAGGCGATGGACGGACCGGCTGGCCAGGTAAAGATCTACCGGGCCGCCCTCGGCTCGGATCTCATGATGATCGGAGCCGCGGAACTGGCCTTCGCACAGTTCCTCGCGGATCCGGCCGGCGCCTTAGCTGCGCTTCCTCTTAGTAAGGTCGACTATGTCTACTGACAATTCGCCCATGGGCGAACATTTCGAACTCACGGCCAGCATCGGCGGCCGCATCCAGCGCGCCGTCGTCACGGAAATCGCCGCCAGCCTGCGGGAGCTCGCCGTCGACGGCGTGGCCCTGGTCCAGGACTATCCCGCCGATGCCCAACCGCCGTGGTGCGCGGGCTGGGTCCTGGTCCCGTGGCCCAACCGGGTGGCTGGCGGCACATGGAGCGACGACGGCGTCACCCAACAACTCGACATCACCGAGCCGGACAACGGCAATGCTTTGCATGGATTGCTGACGCACACTCCATACGGGGTCAGTGCCCGGACCGCTGACAGCATTACGCTCGACGCCGGCATCTCGCCGCAAGCTGGGTACCCCTTCGAGCTGTCGACGTCGGTCCGTTATCAACTCGTGGAGGACGGGCTGCTTGTCACCCACCGCCTGGAAAACACGGGCCACCGGTCCGCGCCCGTCGCGCTCGGCGCCCATCCTTTCCTCCGGCTGGGCAGCGTGCCGACGGACGAACTCACGCTCTATATCAACGCCGCTACCCACATCGAGGTGGACGAACGCCTGAACCCCAGCGGAATCACCACGGACGTCGCCGGAACCACGAACGACTTCCGCACAGGCCAGCTGGTTGGTTCAGTTGACCTCGACGACGCCTGGAGCGATGTCCACCGCGAGGACGACGGAAGCTCGGTGCACTACCTCGAAGCGCCCGACGGCAGCCAAGTCCAAATGTTCATGGATGCCTCCTTCGGCTACGTCCAGGCCTTCACCACCACGGACTTCGCCACCGACGGCGGTATGGTGACCGCCGTCGCGGTTGAACCGATGACTGCGCCCGCCGATGCCTTCAACAGTGGCGAAGGCCTGCGCTGGCTGGAACCCGGGGAGGCCTGGGAGCCCAGCTGGGGCATCCGGTACGTGACGACGCGCGAGTAGCCAGCCGCGCGTCGCCGGCTACTTCCCCGTCGGCCACCCCGTGTACGACTCCGCAAGGTAGGCACGGGCGTGCCGGGACGAGACCACGGAGTGGAGCTCGCCGAGCTGGCGGGCCCGGCCGAAATCGTCCGAACCGGGAACGGTGTGCAACATGGACGTCATCCAGTAGGAGAAGTGCTGGGCTTTCCAGACGCGTTCCAGGGCGCGGTCGCTGTAGGACTCGAGCAGGCCGTTGGAACCGTTCGAGTAGAAGGACTCCAGGCCTTCGAAGAGCACTTTGACGTCGTGCAGTGCCAAATTGAGGCCCTTGGCACCGGTCGGGGGGACGGTGTGGGCGGCGTCGCCGGCCAGGAACAGGTTCCCGTGGCGCATCGGAGTGTGGACGAAGCTGCGGAACGGCAGGACCATCTTCTCCAGGACCGGGCCCTCCTTGAGCTCAAAGCCGTTCCCGTTGACGCGTTTGCGGAATTCGGACCAGATGCGCTCGTCGTCCCAGTCGGCCACGTTTTCTTTGGGGTCGCACTGGAAGTACATGCGCTGCACGTTCTCGGTGCGCTGGCTGATCAGGGCGAAGCCGTTCGCGGAGTTGGCGTAGATCAGTTCGTCCGAGCTGCGCGGGGCCTGGGCGAGGATGCCGAACCAGGCGAAGGGGTATTCGTGGAAGTACCACTTGCGGTTCGCCTCCGGGATCTGGAAGCGGCAGTGGCTTCGGGAACCATCGGCACCCACCAGGAAGTCCGCCTGGATCTCGAATTCCTGGCCCTCGGCGTCGGTGAACCAGACTTTCGGCCTGCCTTCGAGGTCATGGACGGTGGTGTCCGTGACGCTGTACCGGACGTCGCCGCCGTCGTCCTTGCGCCGTGCTGCAAGGTCGAGGAAAACGTCCGTCTGCGGGTACAGCCAGACTGATTCCCCCACGAGCCCCTTGAAGTCGATCCGGTGGCTTTCGCCGTTGAAGCGCAGTTCGATCCCGTCGTGCCTGTCGCCGTCGCGCAGCACGCGGTCCGAAACCCCGCTGTCCACGAGCAGGTTCACGGAGCCGTGTTCCAGGATGCCCGCACGGACCGTTTCGGCGATCTCCTGATGGCTGCGGACCTCGATGACGGTGGACTCGATCCCCGATTTTGCCAGCAGGTGGGAAAGCATGAGGCCGGCCGGGCCGGCGCCCATGATGGCCACCTGGGTGGTAATGATCTTGCGTGCCATGGTGTTCCTCGCTTCATTGCGGAACCGCGCCTAAGGGCCGCGGTGGTTCTGCTGATCAGTGTGACCCCCGCCGCATCGTCGGCGTTAGACGAATTCCGTTCAACGGAAAGCCCTTAAGTGTTCCGCTGCTCCCCGAGCTGGCGCCTGATTCCGCGGGCCGCCGTCTGCAGCACCGGCACCAACGCCTGCACGCGCATTTCGGCGAGGGGAACCACGACGCCGAGCGCCGCCACCGTGCGCCGCTTGCCGTCCGCGACCGGCACCGCGATTCCCCAAGTGTCCGGATCCACGACGCCCGCGAGCTGCGCGTACCCCTGCTGGGCGGTTTCAGCCAAAAGGTGACGGACGACGTCGGCCGTCACCTTTCCGGCCGGGTCGCTGAACTGTTTGAGGTACTCGGCCTGCTTTTCCCGCGGCTGGCTGGCCATTAACGCCAGCCCGGCCGAAGAAATGTGAACGGGCATCCGGCCGGCAACGCGGGCGCGGTTGGCCACGGATCCCCGGCGGGACAGCCGCTCCACGAACAACGCTTCCCAACCATCGAGCACGGCAAGGTTCACGTTCTGGTTCAGGACCTGCTGGATATCCTCCATGAACGGCAGGGCCGCTTGCCGGAGGGCCAAGGTGGGTGAATTCCGGTTGACGAGTTCCCATAACCGCAGGCCCAGGCGGACATCTCCGCCGGCAGCCAGATCCAGGAGACCGTGGTCGGCGAGCTGCCGGACCAGGCGATGGGCACTCGTGAGCGGCAAGCCGGCAGTCTCCGCGAGTTCGGAAAGACGCAGTGACGTGGATCCTTCGGGGAATGCTTCGATGATCCGGACGATGCGGTCCACGACGGAATCACCGGATGCCGAGTTGGCCACTGCGCTTTCCCCATTTCCCACGGATTCCATTCAATGGTGGGCTCAAGTTTACTGCGGTTCAGCGGGATCCGCAGGGGCATGCTTGGTTTCCCGGCGCGAAATCTCCAAGCCGATCGCGTCGTAGTGCGCCAGCACTACCGGCGAGGCGGATGTACCGGGCTGGTCCAGCAGGCCAAACGCGAAATCGCTGGCAGCAAGAAGTTCTTCATCGGAGCATTTGTCCAGCGGTTGGAGTCCCGCCGCGTCGATTGAGGCTGCGAATTCGCCGGTGATTTCAATCGATTTCGTTCCCGCCGCGGCCCCGAAACCGGGACTGGCAGGCTTGTCCGTGAATTCCAGGGAAACGCCGGATCCGGTGGGCAGGCCAACTTCGGTGGCTCCGCCGTCGATCGCATTGAGGTCGTTGCGGAGTCCCGCTAGTGCCTGCGATTCGACAATCGCGGCGTGCGAAAAGCCGACTCTGATGTGGGAGGTGATGCCCATTCGGCGAATCCGGCGAACAATGTGAACCAGCGCGGAGCGGGAGTCCTGATTCAGGCTCCCCCGCACGTCGATCTCGACAGCGTCGGTGGAAACATCAAATTTTACAAGGGCGTGCAATCTACGGTCCATAGGTACTCCAAAAGAGGCGTCTATGGCCGACGGCTCAACCTCAAGAAGCCTATCCTCCGGAACCCTCGTTGTACACCCCGCGAGTCGACCGACGAGCGGGCCCGCCTCACCCGGCCCGGCTGCGGCCCGGCTCCTGGGCGGGCTCTTCGAAGTGGGTCAGGGTGCCCGCTGCGTCAACGGAGTCCACCAAGGACGTGGCGATATCGCGCAATTTCACGTTGCGATTGCTCGAGGCCTCCGTGAGGATCCGGACAGCGTCCTCCTGGCTGCAGCGGCTCTGTGCCATGACAATTCCAACGGCGATATCGATCACTGTGCGGGACTCCATGGCCGCCCGGAGATTCTTTGCGCTGTCTGCATGGAGGGCGAACCTGATAGCGAGACGCAAGGCCTGCGACACCTCACGGGTATATCCGCGGGCCCGATCAGCAGCCCGTTCGTCGAACTTGTACGGGGCCTCGGAGTACAGGTTGAGCGCTGCTTTGGCCTCTCCCTCCAGATTGAAGGGCAACGACAACACCGACCTCAGTCCGTGCGACGCAACGGCACTCGCATAGTCGGGACCCCAGCGGTTCTCTTCAAGAAGATCCGGGACGTGGACTTCCCTTTCCTCTTCGGCAGCCGTCAAACATGGCCCCTGGGCCAAGGAATACTGGATCTCGTCCACTTCGCGGGCCGCATCACTGCTCCAACCAATCGTGAGTGCCTTCCGCTCGCGCAGCAGCGTGATCCCACAGAGCGCGTCATCGCCGTCGCCCGCCATCTGGTGGGCAGAAAACCGCGCCAGCTCGTTGAGGAATTCCTCGAAGTCGGCACTCTCCAGGATCAGGTTCTGGATTCGGTCGATGGTGGTCAAAGTGTTATCTGCAGGAAGCATGGCGCGTTCTCCCGGTGAATATGCTGATTGGGGCATGTGGAAACAATAAGTCCCTTTACATAAGGTCCCACACGGTCGCCAATTGGGAAACGCCTAGCCGGAAGTGAGTTCCCTGACCCGGGACCATGCCGCAGGCGCCAATACCACCGCGACGCCGACGGCGGCCCCGATCACGGTCTCCACAATGCGGTCCCGCAGCAGGAGCGCGGGCGGAACGTTGGCAACCAGCAAAGTGGAAATGAGCGCGAGCGGTGTGACGAATATCTGCGCCACGAGATATTGGCGCGTAATGAAGAGCTCTGCTCCGAACTGGCATGCGGCAATCACCAACACCATCTGCCATGGCGCCGGGCCGAGCCAGAGGATTCCGGCCAACACCAGCAAACCGAGCAATGTCCCCACGATCCTCTGGATTCCCCGTTGCACCCGATGCCGGGTACTGCGCCCAACCAGGGGAACTACTGCCGCCACCATGGCCCAATAGCCGTGTCCGAATCCGAGCCACTGCCCAACCAAAGTAGCAAGCGTTCCGGCTAGCCCGGCAGCCACGAAGTAGCCCAGGCCTTCCAGCCAAGCTGCCCGGATTTCCTGGGGCAGCAACCGGTCCGCAGCCGGTCGCTTCCATGGTGTCCGGTGGCTCGGGACTACCCGCGCCGACATTCCGATCAGCAACGCCAACACGGCAGTCAAAACCGCCGCCAACATCCCTTCCCAGAGCGGGGGCTGCTGGGGAACGGAGGCGATCGCGGCGAAAGCGAAAATATGGAAGAGCGAACCTGCCGGGCGAAGCCTCCACAGCGCGGTCACCACGGAGCAAAATGCGGCAACCAATGTGGTGCCTAGCGTGAGGATCCACAGGTACGCGTCCGAGCCCTGGCCAACCCGGGCGGTCAGGGTGGCAAGCAGGATGATGCCGAGGAGCAACGAACCGGCACGGAGCTGGCTTCGAAAACGGTGGCTGTGGGGCTCGTTACGGCCGTAGATATTCGTGAACGCCGCAAAGCTGGCGAAGACCACAAGGTCCAGCCGTCCGAACAACACGAGGGTGATCAACGGCAGGAAGACGCCCACCGCGCAGCGCACAGCCGGGTGATGGTCCTTGTTGCCGGGACCGATCCTGAACATCTCTGCCAGGGCGTTCAATGGCTTGCCTGCCTCTTTGCTTCTCTTGAGCGCCGAACTGCTCAACTAATCCCCACCGCCACCCTCGCCTCGCAAGCTCGGCCAGGGAACCCTGGCGGCGTGGGCCCACGACGGCGGCGCTGGCATCCGCTAAGAGCTTACGCCGGGAGGCTCCAGGCAGCCGGACCGCCTTCCGTTGAATGGTAGATCGTGAAGCGAAGTAAGACGGCGGCACGTCTTCGATTGATAGTCTCATGTCGGTTGTTACCAGCCGGGCCGGGGCTATTCCGGCCACATCACCTGTACCCATTCACCGGAGGTCAATCCATGCTCAAAGGTTTCAAGGACTTCGTTCTTCGCGGCAACATCATCGAGTTGTCCATCGCCGTCGTCATCGGCACCGCGTTCACAGCCCTGGTCGCAGCGTTCACCACCAACATCATCAACCCGGTCATCGCCGCCGCCGGCGGAGTCAACGCCCAGGGGCTCGGCTTCGCGATTTGGCCCGACAACGCGAAGACCTTCGTCAACTTCGGCGCCGTCATCACCGCGTTCGTAACTTTCCTGATCACGGCCGCCGTGGTGTACTTCATCTTCGTTGCGCCCATGAACAAGATCAACGAACTGACCAAGCGCCGCGCCTCCATCGAAGAGCCCGAGGACGAGCCACTGCCGGCTGATACCGCCCTGCTTGTTGAAATCCGCGACCTCCTGACCGAGCTCGCCGCTGCCAACAAGAGCAACGAGAACGCCCGCTAGGTTTCGTGAATCACGGCCAGTTCGGCGCGTCCGGTCGGCGCCGAACTGGCCCCATGAATACCGCCCCAGATCGTGACGCAGGCGCAATCCGCCTGAAACAGGGCTCGGGCACGATAGTGCCATGAAGCCGAAGAAGAGGTCTTCCGTTACCGCTGAGCTCTCCTGCGAAGTGTGCGGGCAGATGCCCGAGGCTCCGAAGGCAAGGGTCACCGTGGCCCAAATCGCGGTGATGCTTCCCATCGAACTTCTTGTCCACGCCATTGTGGTTGAAACGCAACTGCCTTACCTGGCCAAGGTGCTCCTCCTGACCGTGACCGCAACGGTCCTGGTGATTTGGGTTGCCGAGCCCTCCGCGGCCAGGATCCTGCGGCGCTGGATCCACGCACCTGCCCTCCGCCACCGCAGGAAGCTCCATTCGGCCCCGGCGCTTTGGCGGGCGAGGACTGTGCTCCGCGACCAGCCAGGCTCCCTCCAACGCATGACCCACTCGCTCGCCCGGACGAACATCAACATCCTCAGCATCCATGTCCACCCCATGGATGGAGCCGTCATGGACGAATTCGTGGTGTCTGCCCCGGGCCACCTCGGCGAGCATGAGCTACTGACAGCGCTCGACGACGGCGGTGGCCGGGATTCGCACGTGTGGCCTACCACTGCACTCGCCATGGCGGACGGCCAGACAAAGGCCCTGAGCCTGGCTGCCCGGATCGCCGACAACCCGGACGAATTACCGCTGGCGGTAGCAGAACTGCTGTCGGCGAAAATCGTCACCCCTGAACCCGAAGGGCCGGCCGCCGAGGCAGGCGCCGCCGTCGGGCCCTCCACAACCCTCCTCAAGATTCCGACCGCATGGCACGGGCCGCTCCTGTTCTCCCGACCGGACGAGCCGTTCACGCCGGCGGAATCGGCACGTGCACATCGGCTTGCCGAGCTGGCGGAAATCCTGGCGCACACCCGGAGCGCCGACGCCAAGGACCGGGACTAGACCGGCCGACAACTGGAAGGTGGTGGCGGGATGAGCGCCATAGACATGAGGGAGATGGATTCCGCAGGGGTGTCCGTTCCCGGCCAGCCCAGCGCCGAGGCGGTGGCCACGAGCCGGGAGCCCCAGCACTGTGGCCGGGCGATGGCCGTTGCCATCAGCAAACTCGCGGACCAGCTGGCAAGCGAGGACGCGCATGAAGCCCTGATGGGCCGCGAACTCCGGCTCCGCGTCACCGCGGATCCGGACGGCGCACGCATCTCCGTGTGGTGTTTCCCGGAGGAGTAGCGAGGGCGGAGGGCCGATCCGGATTTCACATCATGAACCCGACGCCGGCGTCCACAAACTCCGCCGGTACAGTTTGTCGGGTGACTACCAAGATTGATCTCGAGCGTGCTGCCGATACCCTCCGGGCGTGGGCTTTGGATGAAGACCTGAAGCAACGCGTCATGTCCACGCCAGCCTTGGCAACAATGGCTTCGCGCGTGGCAACGCGATACTCGGCCGGGGACACCACCGCCGATGCCATCGAGGTAGCCGCAGCGGCGGTGGCGCGCGGGCATGCCGCCAGCATCGAGTATGCCGGCGAGAGCGTGCGCAACGCCGAGCTCGCACGCTCGGAAGCCGGGGTCTTCCTTGAGCTGGGCGCTGCCCTCGGGAAGTCCGGCCTGCCGGGCGCCATCTCTTTCGACCTCTCCCACCTCGGCGCACTCGTGGACCGCGATCTGGCCCTCAACCATGTACGCCAGCTCGCCGCGATAACTGAACCGTACGGAACGGGACTGATGATCTCGGCCGAAGGCTCCGACCGGACCGATTTGGTCCTCGACCTGTACGACGAGCTCGCAGCAGAGATCCCCCGCGTCGGCATCACGCTCCAAGCCCGCCTGCACCGCACCCCCGGAGACCTCGAGCGGGTCCTTCTCCACCCGGGTACCGTTCGCTTGGTCAAAGGCGCGTTCCTCGAGCCCGAGTCCGTCGCCTACCCTCGCAACAGCGCCGAACTGACGGCTGCCTACCTCGACCTCGCGAGCCAGCTCATCCGCTCGGGCCACTCCCTGTCCCTCGCAACCCACGACGACGAGCTCGTCAACACGCTCATCTCCAGGCACGGCGAGGCACTGAAGACAGACGCGATCGAATTCGAGATGCTCCTCGGACTCGGGACCGAACTTCTCGATCGGCTCCACAGGGACGGGTACAGGACCCGTGAGTACGTCATCTTCGGTGGCGAATGGTGGTTGTACGTCCTGAATCGCATCGCGGAACATCCCGAGCGTGCGCTGACGGCTCTCGCCGACCTCAACCCGAGCTAAGCCCTCCCCGATCCCGGCTGCCCTGCGACGCGGAAAATACCCTGCGATACGGGTATTCCAGCGTCGCAGGGTATTTTCCGCGTCGCGAGGTAGGAAGCGCGTCGGCAGGCCATTAGTGTGTCGCCATAGCAACGCCCCAGCGCCGGGTTGCCCGGTATCCCATGCAATACCCGGCAGACCTAGCGTGCGGCCTGCTAATATCCACTGTCAGATCTCTGAGGTAGGTTCCCGGTCCGCGGCCTCGTCTTCCTAGATCTTGACGGTGTCGGCCTTGAGTACGCTCGCGCCTACGAACTTTGGAGCCGCTGAACAGCCTTCGCAATCATGCCTGCTGCCTCGTCGATTTCCTCCGTGGTAGTGAAGCGCCCGAATCCTACGCGAATACTGGACCTGGCCATGGCGCCGTCAAGGCCAATGGCCATGAGAACATGTGAGGGATTCTGGTCGCTGCTGTTGCAGGCGGACCCAGTCGACATGGCTATTTTCGGTAGGGCTGATAGCAGGTCCACCGAATCGATGTCCGGAATCCTGAAATTCAGGCAATTCGGAAGAGCGTCATCGAGCGGCGAGTTGGCGGTGACCGTTTGGATGCGCTTGGACAACTGGTTCCAGAATCTGCTTCTCAGGTCGAGAACTCTTTGCTTTTCGCTGGCGGAGATCTCGTTGGAAATTTTTATTGCTTCCGCGAATCCGACGATGCCGGTGATGTTTTGCGTCCCAGGCCGGCGCCCTCCCTCTTGGCCGCCGCCGAACAACATGTTTTCGAACCCCCCATGCAGCGTCTGGGTTTCCTTGTCGATGTAGAGGGCTCCGATGCCTTTGGGCCCGTAAATTTTGTGCCCTGAGAAGCTGATCAGGTTTGGGCCCAGGGATTTGAAGTCCGGAGCGAGATAGCCGATGGCTTGCGTGGCGTCGCAGTGAAACCGAACCCCTGCCTCACGAGTGATGGCGGCGATGTCCGTGACCGGTTGTATGGTGCCGATCTCGTTATTAGCCAGCATTATCGACACGAGGCTGGTGTTGGGCCTGATCGCGTCGGCAATGTCATTGGGTGAGACGATCCCTTGTGCGTCCACGGGCAGAAAGGTGACTTCACCGCCCCGCTTTTGAAAGGCGAGGCAGGCATCCAGGACGGATTTGTGCTCGATGACAGAGGTAATGATGTGGTTGCTGCTGGACCCAGCTGCAGTTGCGATTACCCAGT
This sequence comes from Arthrobacter sp. FW306-1B-G06A, assembly GCF_058781765.1. Classification (NCBI taxonomy): domain Bacteria; kingdom Bacillati; phylum Actinomycetota; class Actinomycetes; order Micrococcales; family Micrococcaceae; genus Arthrobacter; species Arthrobacter sp. FW306-1B-G06A. Next base: position 132,585 of record NZ_JBYSXB010000009.1, read on the forward strand.
TGTTGGACTCCGTCGCCCCGGAGGTGAAGAAGAGCTCACCCGGGCGGCAATTCAGCACTCTAGAGATGCTGCGGCGGGCCTTTTCGATTCCGTGAGGTTCGCGGTGTTGGCGCCGTCCAAGACTGTGCCAAGGCTGAGCCCTGCCATCATCGAACTCCGCGAAAAATCATCGATCCCGGTTGGTGCATCGAAATATCCGCATGAGATCAGGGCTTGCGTGTCGCCGGTAACCTCAACCGACAAATCCAAGCCGTCCAGAAGTCGATCAATATCCATGGCGGGTGCTGTCTTCATTGCACACTGACCTTCTCTTGTGAAGTTGATGATTCAGCAAAAACGGCAACGCCGGCGCAGACCGTGAGAATCGCGATACCTGCCATCTGCCGAAAGTCCAGGCTTTGATGTAGAACCACGGCACCTACGGTGGAAGCCAACGCAGGGTCAAGGGCAGCGACGAGCGCGAATACCAAAGCTCGAAGGCGTTTCATTGCAAATAGCTCCAGCGCAAACGGAGCCAGCAAGGTCAATATGGAAACAATGAGCGCATGGAGCGCCAATTCAGGAGTGAATAGAACAGCGGGCGGAGCGTTCACCATGAAGGCAGCCAGCGCAATGGGGAGGGCAACCCATAGCCCCTTACTAAGAGTGAGCATCGGGTGGTTGGCCTGCGGAATGGAAGTCCCGACATGGATGTATGCGGTCAGTAGCAGTCCCGTTGCCGCAGCAAAGAACAGACCTTCGAGTGCAGTCGTCGCGCCATAGGTCGGAATCATGAAGAGCCCGGCAACCGCCAGCCCCGCAGCAACCCGGGCCGTGGTGTTGCGGGACCGGATGCATCCGATAACGAGAGGCAGTGTGAACTCTATGGAGACGGCCAGGGATAGATCAATGGTGGATATCGCCCGGTAGAAGGTGACCTGCATCAGCCCCAGCACCAACCCGTACTTGAGGATGAATCGGACCGGCGCTCGACTCGATGATTTCATCATGAAAATCACTGGAAGAGTCAGGATCGCGGCAATCCCGATTCGCAAAACCGTCGCACTCGCGGCGCCCATCGAGCTAATCAACCCGACCGCGACGGCGTTACCGATTTGAAGGAGCGAGAGGCTCGCTACGGACGCCAGAATGCCGGCCCTGTGTCGGGATGACTCTGGCCTATTTGCTTGAAAAGTCAATTGCTGACCCGTTCCGAGTCGGCATGGTGCAAACACGCGGAGCCAGCGTTGGCCTTTTCCGCCGAAGGTATACGCGCTATTTTCACGAGAGGATCCCCAATTATCCAGAAGTGAGTCGTGTATTTGCGCTTGTATGCGGCGCCTGAAAATCCTCATACAAACCTTGTGACAGGGCCAAATAGTTTGTGACAGCAACGTGACACACAAGTTCGGATGCGGTTGGCAGTGATTATCCCTGTTGGGGCGGCGTACCCAGGGGCTTGTGGGCCCGGCCCCCCCCTTTTTGTTTGGGCCGCCACCCTTCAAAGTTTTCCGGGTTCGTGGATGAGCGCGAGTTGAGGGTTGCGTGCGGGACCGGCCCTTAACACGCGCCTTGTCCACGTGAAACACCACCCCAGCCGATATGGCATCGTCCCCCTTGTCGACCTCCGCCGGCCGGCAGACCCCGAAAGGCGAATCGAGCAAGTGCCCTGAACCGGACGGGGATCCTCCGACCGTCGGGATCATCGTAGGTCCGACGCCTACCTCGAGGAAGGCGCAACGGGTGCGAGTGAACCCCTCCACGCCTCCGGTATCCCATCTGCGCACCCGCGTTTCAATAACAAGCCACCCTCCTCGCCGACCTCAACCCGAACTGAGCCCTCCCCGACCC